>JBHACZ010000014.1:0-3168 GCA_041854825.1 Porphyromonas sp.
ATCCTTAAGATGTTGATTGTCAGATAGGTTCTCTACACTCCACCTCATCTTACCCTCCTTTTAGTGGAAGAAGGGATTATTGATAATCAGCTAGTTATATTTTGATGCGGTTGCCCTGCTTTTCCCTCCCAAACATCGACATTTTCGACGAAAAGTTCTATGTTTTGTAGAGAAAAGTCCTACCATTTGGCGGTAACAGTTCTATCATTTCTGAATAGTGGTCTAGAAAGTTGGTCGAAAGAAGATAGAGACATAACAAATCAAGTGAGATGAATCCCGCAGTGGAGAACCCAAGCCAACTTCCCTTACGCCAAATTCGCGTCAATTTATCGTCTACAGGAGAGGGTGAATGGGACTGGTCGGTGTACTTAGGTATAAAAGCAAAAATTGCTCGTCTCCCGACGAGCAATCTTTTTCGTTAACCTTAAATCTAATACCATGAAAAACACACACCACAAAAGTATAGCATTTCTACGATATATGCAAGCACTCTAAAACACAAAAGTCTCCCCATCAGGAAGATTTCGCACGTTAAATAACATATAATCAGAAAATTGAAGGGATAAGAAACTTCTTCCTAAAGTAGGACAAATTTCTTCGACGACCCTGCCACACGCTATGGAAGAGTTGCTGGCTCGCTCCGATGCCCTGATAGATCGTCGCGATCGGCTCCAGCATCGATCCCTCAAAATCTATGAAGTCAACCTCATCTCGATGCTCTGCCACGAAATGTATCAATAGAAGACTCTTGAGATGATGACGTCCCGACACTTCCCTATTGGTTCCCTCCGCGATCAGGTATGCCCTCCTCTGATGAACGACTATCAGAGCTGCCATAGCGAGCGCTCCCCCGAGAGCATCTCGGATACCTACTAGGAGGGCTTGATGGCGTCCTTTTCCGACCTGTATAAGTTGCTCGAGGATCTCGAGGTCTGCCTTGTATCCCTTGTAGCGGGATGTATAGTCAAAGATGGACAAAGCCTCAGCCACTGAAATCTCCGCATCATAGACGTAGCCGGCTCTCTGAGCTACGCGTGTATTTCGTCTTAGGCTGTGAGTAATGCTTGATAGTGCTTCGTCTACCGTGGTGTATGGCCGTACATCCCAGACATAGTTGTACCTCGTCGTCTGTTTGTAAGCCATCCAATGATAGGCAAGACTATCTACCGAGGCGGGTGGACAGTGCATATAGAGATAGTTGTGGGGAGGAAGAGCAGAGTGAATCAAACGTATGAGAGACTGACGAGTAGTCGCGTTGATCTCTTCATCCAAAAATAACACATCCGTATACTGACAGTAAGCTGGCAATATAATCTGACCATACCTCATCACTGCTGCTAGCACCGCTACCGGATGTATCAGATCCCTCCAACAGACGTAGAGCAGACGCTCTCCACCCGATGTCGCCTCTCGGAGCCACCAGGAAGCATAGTAGAGAGCGTATGAACGTCCCTCGAGGACGGTCTCCCACTCCTCAAGTAATACAGGACGAACGCTATACTTACTCCTCTGCGTAGACATCTCTCAGAGATTCTAGTCCACCTACCAGCGACGACCAATGTGCTCCATAAACTCCTCACGGGTACGAGCTTCAGCGAAGGCTCCCGTGAAGTCGCACGTCGTAGTCAGTGAGTGTTGTTTCTCGACACCTCTCATCTGCATACACATATGCTGTGCCTCTATGACGACGATCACACCGAGAGGTGAGAGCGTACGTTGGATGCACTCCTTGATCTCTGTCGTCAGTCGCTCCTGCACCTGCAGTCTGCGCGCAAAGACATCCACCACGCGAGGGAGCTTGCTCAGCCCTGTGATGTAGCCACTAGGAATATATCCAATATGAGCCTTCCCAAAGAATGGAAGCATATGATGCTCGCACATAGAGTAGAAATCTATGTCGCGGACGATAACCATCTGGCGATAGTCCTCGCGAAACATCGCCGAACGCAAGATCTCCTCGGGATCTTGACGATATCCTTGGGTAAGGAACTGCATTGCCTTGGAGACACGCTCTGGGGTTTTGATCAGTCCCTCACGATTGACGTCTTCACCGAGAAGTCCCAGGATATCGTGGTAATGCTCTTGTAGCTGTAGTTGAGTTTCCTCTCCGAGGAAATCTGGGGTATTAGTAGGTGTCATTGGGGTCATAGTTTACGATACGCACTCTATCCTTGACTACATAGGAGTCTTTACCCCACGAAGGCAAGATCTTGAGCAGATCTGCACGCGCCTCCCGGGCAGCACTCGTCGATAGGAAGTCCCCCACGACGAGACGCCAGAAAGGGGCATTATAGGTGATATAGCACGTATATTCAGGAGCTAAGGCACGTATCTGAGACGCACGGCGCTCAGCCTCTGCCTTAGAGCCAGAGAGGTTACTATTATAGAACTGAATACGGAAGCCCTGCAGCAAAGAGGTATTACCCTCACGACCCAGCACTGCACCATATCTACTCGATGCACCACCGACAAGACGACGCACCTGATCTGGCTGGGTTATCTCTACAGACCCTTCACCTGGCGTCTCTCCCTCGAGAGCCTCAAAGATGTTGCGCGGAGCAACCTTACGCACGGTACTCGAGGTGCTACTCTGAGCCATCGCAGATCCTATGCCTAATAGCCCTACAAGTATTGCAGATATTATTTGTCTCGTAGTCATCATCGAATATCTGATCTATAAATACCAATATCGATCCAACACTGGAGTAGCCACCTTACGAGAGATAGCTACTCCACGTGCTATCTGGATCTGTGCTCCGTGATGACTAAGCGAAAGCCTCGATCACAGGCAGGAACTTGTCCACTGCTAGTGATGCTCCGCCGATTAGACCTCCATCGACGTCAGGACGGTTGAAAAGATCCTTGGCATTGCTACCGTTGGCGCTACCACCATAGAGGATCGTACAGTCATCAGCTACCTGCTGACCATACTTACCAGCGATGAATGAGCGGATGTGAGCGTGGATTTCCTGAGCCTGATCTGCCGTAGCAGTAAGACCAGTACCGATAGCCCATACAGGCTCATAGGCGAGGACGATCTTGCCGAAGTCCTCAGCTGATAGACCGAAGAGCGCATTGGCAATCTGCTGCTCCACGACCTCGAAGTGCTTACCTGCTTCACGTTCCTCCTTTACCTCTCCGATACAGAAGATAGGTGTAAGACCATTA
>JBHACZ010000015.1:0-18793 GCA_041854825.1 Porphyromonas sp.
AGAACATCTCTCGCGAAGAGATCATCGCCCAGGGCATCGTCAGCGAAGAAGAGTATAAGCAGCTGGAGGCGTACACCCTTGCCCTCTTCGCACGCGGTCAGGAGATGGCACGGGAGCGTGGGCTAATCCTCGTGGACACGAAGTATGAGTTTGGCCGTCGCGATGGCAAGATCTATCTCATTGACGAGATCCACACACCCGACTCCTCACGCTACTTCTATGCCGACGGATACGAAGAACGCTTCGAACGTGGTGAGGAGCAGCACCAGCTCTCGAAGGAGTTCGTTCGCCAGTGGCTTATTCAGAATGGCTTCCAAGGTCGCGAGGGCGAACAGATCCCCGAGATGACTCCCGAGTACTGCCAGAGCGTGTCTCAGAGATATATTGAGCTGTATGAGCACGTGACAGGCCGCACCTTCGAGCCTGCATCAGAGGCAGACATTGCTGCACGCATCGAGGCAAACCTAAAGGCAGCACTCCGATGAATATCACGCCCTACGGTGAGGAGGAAGCCAAGACGGAGCAAGTCCAGCGCATGTTCAATCGCATTGCTCCGACCTACGACCGCCTCAACCGCATTATATCCCTAGGACTAGACCGCAGCTGGAGACAGCGCGGTCTAGCACTCCTTCGCCCCTATGCTCCTGTCAGCGTGCTAGACATTGCTACAGGCACAGGAGACCTAGCCATCGATATTGCTCGTGGCCTTCCCAGCGTACTACACATCGAAGGCGTAGATATATCGGAGGAGATGATGCGCGTCGGAGCGACCAAGGTCAGAGATCTAGGGTTCGACTCACGCATCTCCTTCTCTCGCGAGGACTGTACAGCGATGAGCTTCGAGGATGGCTCCTTTGATGCCGTGACCATTGGCTTCGGTATTCGCAACTTCGAGGATATTCCTCAAGCTGCTCGCGAGATCTATCGTGTCCTTCGTCCTGGCAAGCCCGTGATGATCCTAGAGCTAACCGAGCCCCGAGGCTGGCTCACGAAGCTTGGTTACAAGCTCTACGCTGGTCACTTCATCCCGCTGGTGGGTCGTATGATCTCGGATGATGACTCCGCATACACATACCTACCCCGCAGTATCGCAGCAGCTCCTCAACGAGAGGAGATGGTAGAGATCCTCCGTGAGGCAGGGTTCTCCGAAGCCTACTACCGAAGCATCGCACCTGGTACCTGCACGATCTACCTCGCCATCAAGTGACCTCCTCCCGATGACGCAAGTGGAGACAATGCTTTTCGGTCTCATCGGACGACCGATAGGACATTCACGCTCGGCAATACTCTTTGCTGAGCGTTTCCTACGCCTAGGACTGGATGCCCGCTATGATCTCTACGAGCTCCAGCAGCTCGCCGAGCTTCACCAGCTCATCACTCAGACGCCTCAGCTCATCGGGCTCAATGTGACCTCCCCCTACAAGCAGGTCGTCCTGCCCCTCTGTACCCATCTCAGCGACGAAGTACAGGCGATCGGTGCTGCCAACACCCTGCTCATCTCACGCATCGCCACCCATCCGCTCGGCTACGAACTCTCGGCATACAATACGGATGTCTATGGATTCACTCAGTCACTCATCCATCTCTGCAGGGGTCTACTCCCTAGCCATGCCCTCATCCTGGGGACTGGCGGAGCCGCTCTTGCCGTAGCCTATGCGCTGAAGCATCTAGGTATTCCACACCACTTCGTCAGCCGAACACCTCAGGGCAATGTCATCGGCTACGACCAGCTTCCCGACTACATTCCCTTTGCCGATCTCATCGTCCAGGCAACGCCCGTAGGCTATGGTACCGAGGATTGTCCCGACATCCCTTACGACCTGATTACCTCCCAGCACCTGTGCTACGATCTGATCTACTGCCCTTCGCCCACGACCTTTATGAAGCGAGCTCAGGAGCGAGGAGCTCGGGTCTCTGATGGCTTAGAGATGCTCCGCCTGCAGGCTGACAAAGCTTGGGAGATCTGGTCTTCTCACCATTATTAGGAATGCGTAGGCATCGTCCTCCATGCGAAATACCTACCAATAGGTATCTCCCGACACCTACCGAAGTCCTACCTTTGTACTGGTATCAATAAACCCAATCAACATTTCTCTCAAATGAAAAAAATAGGCATATTCTACGGATCCTCTACGGGTTCGACTTCAGAGGTCGCACAGCGCATCGCCAAGGCTATAGGTGCAGAAGCACATTGCTACGACGTAGCTCATGCAGATGCTTCGGACGCGACCAAGTATGATGTCCTGCTCCTAGGCTCCAGCACATGGGGACTGGGCGAACTGCAAGATGACTGGGAAGGCTTCCTGCCCAAGCTCGCCAGCCAAAACCTCGCAGGCAAAGCCGTTGCGCTCTTCGGATGTGGTGATGCAGACAGCTATCCCGACACCTTCTGCGAAGCGCTTGCCGTCCTCAAGGAAGGCCTAGCAGACACAGGCTGTCGCTTCGTCGGAGCCTACACGCCCGAAGGTTACTCTTACGACTGCACACGCTGCGAGGAAGATGGTCAGCTCATCGGTCTTTGCCTCGACGAATCCAACCAAAGCGATATGACAGACGAGCGCATCACGACGTGGCTCGCTGCTTTCGCTTCCGAACGCTAGTCCAGCTACCCAACATATAAAGGGCGGTACATCGATCGATGTACCGCCCTTTATGTATATATGCCTCATCTGGCGAAGCGACACAAGGCTCTATTCCGTCACGGCATTCGTGAGCGTACGCCCTGAGATGAAGTCGGAGACATTGCCGAGGGTCGTGCGGGCAATGTTGTCCGTCGCCTCGGAGGTGAAGAAGGCTTGGTGGCTGGTCATGATGACATTGTTGAAGGAGAGAAGGCGAGCAAGCGTATCATCGTCCATCACGCGGTCACTCGTATCCTTGAAGAAGTAAGGTTCTTCCTCTTCGTATACGTCGAGCGCAGCAAATCCCACCTGCTTGGTCTTGAGTCCATCGATCAGATCCTCCGAATTGATGAGACGTCCACGACCCGTATTGACGAGCATCACGCCAGGTTTCATCTTGGCGATCGTGTCGCGATTGATAATATATTCGGTCTCGGGGGTGAGCGGGCAGTGCAGGGAGATGATGTCCGAGCCTGCGAATAGTTCGTCTAGAGAGACGTACTGCACGCCATTAGCTTCGGCGAAGGCGTGATCTGGGTAGACATCATGGGCGAGGATCTTCATCCCGAAGCCACGCAGGATGCCGATCAGCACCTTGGCAATCTTTCCCGTGCCAATGATCCCGACGGTCTTGCCATACATATCGAATCCCATGAGACCATTGAGCGAGAAATTGCCGTCACGGGTACGCCACGAAGCACGCTGGATCTTACGATTGAGCGAGAGCATCAGCGCAACGGCATACTCTGCCACAGCGTGGGGCGAATAGGCAGGAACGCGCACGACGGTAATCCCGTGCTCTGCCGCAGCGGGCAAGTCCACATTGTTGAATCCCGCACAGCGCAATGCCACCAGCCGAACGCCATAGCTCGCCAGCATCGCTATGATCTCTGCCGTCACTTGGTCATTGACGAAGACGCACACAGCATCCATCCCCTTAGCCAGCACAGCATTATCTGCACTTAGATTTCCCGTGAAATACTTAATGTCATAGCCGAACTCCGCATTTATCTTGTCGAATGTCGTTCGGTCATAAGGCATTGCCCCGAAGAAGGCAATCTTAATCTTATTCATCGTCTCTTGCTATCTATTGCTTCAATACGCCACAAAGTTACACATTTCAAACATATCGATATCGGATCATATATAGGAAGCCTTCATCCTCCTGAGATCCTCAATGAGATTTTCAGAGATCCTAGGAGCTTTTGTACGTATTACCCTATCGTTTTTTCCTCTCAACACAATCGCTTTATATAAGTAAAGTACTATATTTATACAAGTATAGTACTATACTCTTATAAATATAGTACTGTACTCCTAAGAATATAGTACTATACTTATAATCTCTGATAGGTAATCTGAAGATTCTTCTAGACGTTTTGAGGATCTTCAATAAATATTTCAAGGAAAAATCGAGGGACTCTGCCCTCTTATCCCGAGAGTCACTGGATTAGAGCCTTTCATGCTTTATGAGCCCATAACAACAGAACTGCAAGTCTTAGTCCATGAGGGAATGAGGGATTTTTAGTAACTTTGGCTCAAATACAGAACTATGATGGACGAACTAGCAGTAGGCTATAGCGATAGTGATATTAAGACCCTTGAATGGGACGAACATATTCGACGTCGCCCCGGGATGTACATAGGCAAGCTCGGGGATGGTACACATTCTGATGACGGGATCTATGTCCTCCTCAAGGAAGTGCTTGACAACTCCATTGACGAGTACGTGATGGGTGCAGGCAAGAAGATCGAGCTACGCATTCAAGATGGACTCGTCTCCGTACGTGACTATGGTCGTGGTATCCCTCTAGGCAAGCTGGTCGATGCGACGAGCAAGATGAATACAGGAGGAAAGATAGACTCCAAAGCCTTCAAAAAATCCGTTGGGCTCAATGGCGTCGGGATCAAGGCTGTCAATGCGCTATCTACCCACTGCGAGATCACTGCCTGGCGAGGTGGGATGACCAAGACAGTTCGCTACAGCCACGCACGACTGCTGGAGGAGAGCGATATTGCTCCCTACGAAGGCACGACGACGGGGACGCAGGTAGTCTTCCGTCCCGACCCAGACCTCTTCAAGGGCTACGCCTACCGCGACGAGTACGTGGAGACCATGGTGCGCAACTACGTTTTCCTCAACGCTGGTCTAACCATCGTGTACAATGGCAAACGCTATATCAGCAAACGTGGACTCGCTGACCTTCTCGAGGCGAATATGGCGAGCGAACCGCTCTATACACCGATACACTTCCGCGGTGATGATATAGAGATCGTGATCACCCACGCCAATCAGTACGGCGAGGAATTTTACAGCTTCGTCAATGGACAAAACACCACGCAGGGCGGAACGCACCTAACGGCATTCCGCGAAGTAGTGGCACGCGTCATCAAGGAGTTTTATAGCAAGAACTTTGAGTACAGCGACATTCGCAATGGGATCGTCGCAGCCATTAGCATCAAGGTAGAGGAACCAGTCTTCGAGAGCCAGACCAAAACCAAACTGGGCTCCAAGGACATGGCACCTGACGGGATCAGCATACAGAAGTTCCTGAGCGACTTCCTCAGCAAGGAACTCGACGATTACCTTCACAAGCATCCCGAGGGCGCAGGCATACTTCTGCAGAAGATACAGGACAACGAGCGGGAGCGTAAGAGCATGAGTGGTATCACCAAGCTCGCTCGCGAACGAGCCAAGAAAGCCAGCCTGCACAACAAGAAGCTCCGTGACTGCACCATCCACCTCAACGACCCCAAAGCCAAAGACCCCGAGCTGACAAGTATCTTCATTACCGAGGGTAACTCTGCTTCTGGATCAATCACAACTTGCCGAGATCCCCGCTACCAGGCTGTATTCAGCCTTCGCGGGAAACCTCTCAACTGCTTCGGACTTGGCAAGCGCGTCGTGTACGAGAACGAAGAATTCAACCTCCTACAAGCCGCGCTCAACATTGAGGACGGGCTCGACGGACTGCGCTACAACCGCATCATCATCGCGACAGATGCCGATGATGACGGGATGCATATCCGCCTGCTCATAATGACATTTTTCCTACAGTTCTTCCCCGAGCTCGTCCGCCGTGGACACCTCTTCATCCTAGAGACACCACTATTCCGTGTGAGCCTGCCGAATGACCGCAAGCGCAATGCGGGATTTGCAGAGACTGCCTCCGAGGGCGCCAAAAAGGGCAAGCGCAAACGAAAGGTCGCTGAATCCACCGATCCCGAGGAGCCAGAGGTCACAAACTACTACTGCTACAACGAAGCGCAGAAGCAGGAAGCTATGGCAAAGCTCGGACGCAGAGCCGTCGTCACACGATTCAAAGGACTCGGGGAACTCTCACCAGAGGAGTTCAAAACATTCATCACAGAGGAAAACATTAAGCTCGACCCCATAAAAATCAAGAAGGAGGACAACCTTCAGCACCTTCTAACGTTCTATATGGGAAAGAATACGCCAGAGCGCCAGAACTTCATCATCGACAACCTGGTTGTTGACGAATAGTCTGTTAAGGTATTTTTTGTATCTTTGCTCGTCCGAGTAGTCGGACCGTAGATCATTCAAACAGTATTACATCACGAATAAATAGAGACAATTATGAAGAAGATTGTTCTGGCTTCTGCAGCCCTAATGCTAGTCTTCGGACTAGGATCTTGTAAGTCCAAGAAGAGCGCCTATCGCAAGGCTTACGAGGAAGCAAAGCAGCGCGAGATCGCCGCGCAGGACGTTAGCCGCACAGTCGTATACGAAGAGCCTGTGAGCGCACCCGCTGCGACTCCAGCCGCTGCACCTATCGCTGTGCGTAAGGAACGTGTCTCTGCCATCGAGGGAGAGAACAGTAGCCTGCTCAAGCGTTATAGCGTAGTCGTAGGTAGCTTCCAGAATCCTACCAACGCTCGTGCTCTGCGTGAGAAGATGACCGACAAGGGCTACAATGCTGTGCTCGCAAAGAACGAGATGGGTATGCTCCGCGTTATCGTCTCTAGCTTCGCCACCCGCGAAGAAGCAGCTGCTAGCCGTGAAGCTATCAAGGCACGCTTCGCTCCCGACTTCAAGGACGCCTGGATCCTCGAAAACGAGTAATGAAAATTGACAAGGAGGTTTCCCTCCGAGGATACAATACCTTCGGTATCGATGCTACTGCCGACTGGTTGATTAGCTACGCCTCAGTAGAGGACTTACGTACGCTTATCAGCGACGAGTACTTCCAGGAGTGCCGATACTTACACATCGGCGAGGGGAGCAATCTGCTCTTCCTCGCCAATTTTCATGGGATCATTCTACGCTCCGAGATCGACACCATCGAGATCATTGCGGAGGATGACAAGAGCATAGATCTGCTCGTAGGAGCAGGACTACGCTGGGACGACCTCGTCGCCCACTGCGTCAGCAAAGGATACTATGGTGTGGAGAACCTCTCACTCATCCCTGGTCAGGTGGGCTCTGCTGCGATACAGAATATCGGAGCCTATGGTACAGAGGTAGAGCAAGTAATCATAGCTGTGCACACGATCCACCGTCGCAGTGGTGAGGAGCGTGTATTCACACACAACGAGTGTCAGTATGCCTATCGCCACAGCGCATTCAAGGCTCCTGAGATGGCAGACTACATCGTTACACACGTGCATTTCCGCCTTAGACTCTCCGGAGAGCTTAGTTTAGGGTATGTTGATGTGCAGCGCTATCTCTCGGAACATAGCCTAACACCCTCTCTCGCTGTCGTACGTGAGGCGATCGTTGCCATCCGCCAGAGTAAGCTCCCAGACACTGCCACTCTAGGCAATGCTGGTAGCTACTTCGTCAATCCCATCATCCCTGCAGACAAGCTCGCAGAGCTAAAGAGCGTCTACCCGAGTATCCCCGTTTATCCACTTGAGGATGGACGTACCAAGGTCGCAGCCGCTTGGCTGATCGAGCAGTGCGGATTCAAGGGAGTACGACGTGGCGAGGCTGGTGTCTACGAGCGTCAAGCACTCGTACTAGTCAATCATGGCAAAGCCACAGGACAGGACATCGCACGCCTTGCCCTAGAGATCATGGAGGCTGTACGTGAGTGCTTCGGCATCGAGCTAAGCCCTGAAGTCAAGTACATAAGCTAGAGATGAAGGTTATCCTCTTAGGCACGGGGACCAGCACAGGAATCCCCGAGGTCGGCTGTATGTGCGGACTGTGCCAGAGCACTGATCCTAGGGATACACGCCTAAGGACATCTGCCCTTGTCATCACAGACGACAGCAAGAGGATACTCATCGACTGCGGACCAGACTTTCGTCAGCAGGCTCTGCACATCGGGCTAGACCGCATTGACGCCATCCTACTGACGCATGAGCACTACGATCATGTCTATGGGCTCGACGATCTGCGTACCATAGCTTGGCGACGTGAAATCCCCATATACGGACAGCCTCGCGTGCTTGAGGCAGTGCGCTCACGGATGCACTATGTCTTCGGGGACCATCCTTATCCAGGTACACCACAGCTCCGCCTCATCCCTATCGAGGCAGGAGTCTCCACAGAGATCTGTGGCATTCGGATAGAGTCTATCGAGGTACTACACGGCAAACTCCCCATCCTAGGCTATCGTATCGGAGATCTGTCCTACATCACGGATATGAAGGAGATCAAACCCGAAGAACGCATACGTCTTGAGGGAACACGTCTCATGGTCATCAATGCCCTGCGCGAGCTGAAGGTCCATCCCTCACATCAGTCCATACAGGATGTCAAGCACCTACTCTCTCAGCTAGACAAGCGCCCCGAGCTCACAGTGCTCACGCACCTCTCGCACCACGCGCCGACACATCAGCTGTTAGAGAAGACCCTCCCTCAAGATATTCGCCCTGGATATGACTTCGCTTGCTACGAACTCACCGATGACACCATTCACTCCTACCCACTGATGAAGCAACCTGCCCCATACACTTTCAGAGACTGCGGACGTATCGCTTATGCCGAGGCTTGGGCTATGCAGCACGAGCTATTCGATCGCATACTGGAGCAGAAGGCGACCCATCAGCCCACAGACAGCCACCTCCTACTCTGTGAGCACAACCCAGTCTTCACCCTTGGGCGTAATGGAGACGAAGGCAATCTGCTCATGAGCGAAGACTTCCTACGTGAGCACGGCTACGAATGGTTCAGAGTCGAGCGCGGTGGCGACATCACCTACCACGGGCCAGGGCAGATCACTGGTTATCCTATCCTTGACCTTGAGCGCTACGGTATCGGGCTGAGAGCTTATATCGAGCTACTGGAAGATGTCGTCATCAACGTGCTGGCATCCTACTCCATCACGGCAGGGCGTAGAGATGGGGCTACAGGTGTATGGATCGACGCAGAGGATCTCGAGCGTGCACGCAAGATCTGCGCCATCGGTGTACGCAGTAGTCGATTCGTGACGATGCATGGCTTCGCACTCAACGTCAATACCGACCTAGCGCCCTTTACGTTGATCAATCCCTGCGGATTTCGGGAGGGGAAGGTAACGTCTATCGCTCAAGAGGTAGGAGCAGAGGTAGACTTCACCGTGGTCAAGAGACAATTCGAGGCACAGTTCGCTTCTCGCTTAAGCGCGCTGATGCCTAACCCACTAAACTAACAAACCCATCTCCGCATGCCTTATATCAATGCTGCATGTGGACAATATTCAAAGACAAATGGAATATATCGAACAACTTAACCTAACGACGCCATCACTACTTTTCTCGGCGATCTCACTCATCCTACTAGCCTACACCAATCGTTTTCTCTCATACGCCTCTGTAGTACGCTCCCTCAAGGAGAAGTACGAGGACGACCCCGAGAACGACCCCACCTCGCTTGCGCAGATCCGCAACTTCGTCAAGCGCCTCAAGCTCATCCGCGCCATGCAGATCCTCGGCGTAGGGAGTCTATTCCTATGCTTGAGCGCAATGTTCTTCATCTATATACAACTGATGCTCGTAGCTCATATCATCTTCGGGCTCGGCATGCTACTGCTTGCGGCTTCACTTATCCTATGTGTCCTCGAGATTCAGATCTCTACCGAAGCACTGAGCATTCACCTCTACTCCATCCGTCAGCGCCAGCGCGACAAGGATCACGCGGCTAGCAGTTCGTTTCGTCGCAGTGCCAATCGCAGAGAGGGTGAGACCCTAGGCGAACAAAACGCTCGCAAGCAACAAGAGAAGCAGCGCAAAGAAAACGAGCGCAAGAGCAAAGAGCGCGAAACTAATGAGCCCAAGAAGGAGAAGGGTCGCGACAACAAGCGCAATGGCGAAGACAATGGCAAGCGCAATGGACAGGATAATGCACGCCAAAGCAAGTCAAACAACAAACCCGAACGTGCTGAGAAGGCAACCCAGACCGAGCTCCAGCCTCAGCAAGAACGCACAGAGCGCAACAATAATCGTGCAGAGCGCACACCAAAGGAATCACAGAGTGAAAGCGTAGAAGCACAAAGCGAACGTACTCCCAAGCCTATCCGCGAGCCACGCAATGAGCGTCCAGCACAGGAGGCTCAGAGTCCTAAGCCAACGGAGGCCTCTACTGAAGGAGCAGAAGTGCCACGCGTTCGTCAAAGTCGTTCACGCCGTCCAACTAGACCCGAGCAGGCTGAGCGTCCCGAAGTATCTGTACAGCAGCCTGCCTTCTCAGAAGCTCCTGCAGCTCCCGCGATAGAGAAGTCCGCACCTGCACCTAGCGTACAGACTCCTACACCCTCTGTGCCTGCCGAGCGTCCTGCACCTATCACTCCAGCCGATCGTCCTGCTTCAGTCGAGTCAGCGCCTGCTCCCAGCACGCCCACTCAAGCGCCAAGTCCCGCTCCAGCACGTGAAGCAGTAGCGGCACCTGCTCCCGCTCGTGAATACGTCGTGCGCCCACTCCCCGCAGAGATGGCATCTAGGAATAAAGCACAGAGCATGGAGGAATAGTCTCACACCACAAGGACGATCACTCGCCAGGCACGATCGTACCAAACCTAATTCATTCGCCCCGTCGGATTACTCAATAAGTAATTCGGTGGGGCGAATGAATTATTTATGCCCCGTATACCAACGAAAGACGACATTCGTCCCGTCGAAGCATTCGTCCCGCACTAGGCTACCCACAGACCCTCCACCACCTAGCTAAAAATCCTCTAGATCATAGGATAAAACTTCTGAAGTCTATACAGAAAACCTCCGCATAGCAATGTGAATTCTATAGTCCACACTGTGGACTATAGAATTCACATTGCTATTTGGGAGTTTATATAGGGAAGTGCGCAACTTTGTACAGGCATATTCGGAACTTTTCATCTAGGTATTCGGCGAGACGCACGCATATCATGGAGAAGAACCAGAAATACAGATACGCCGAATAGCTCAAGACCTTAGACCATTCACACCATGCGTTCGTACACGCCTTACTGTCCCTACCTTCCCTGAGACCAAGCGCATGCAGGAAGTTTGAGTATCTTTGTGGGCAATTAGCATTGTATGGACTACGAGGGACGAGCCACAGTCTTTGCCCCTCCGATAGTATGAAGGTATGAACAAACCAATCGTAGCAATCGTAGCCGGAGGGTATTCTGGCGAATACGATGTATCTCTGCGCTCTGCCGCAGGTATTCTCTCGTGGATCGACACGAGCCTATTCACTCCATATATATACGTCGTCGAACGCGAGCGATGGTACGTCCGCCTCCATGATGGCACGACGACGGATGTAAACCGTGCAACCTTCGGCTTCGATCTCGACGGCATGCATCAGACACCGAGCTATGCCTACATCACGATTCATGGCACGCCAGGCGAAGACGGGGTCTTGCAGGGGTATCTCGATATGCTCCATATTCCTTATAATACGGGAGGAGTACTGACGGAGTCACTAACGTTCAACAAGTTTTACTGCAATCGCTACCTCTCGACCTACCCAGGCATTCGCGTGGCGCTCTCGTGCCGTCTGACGGATACCTCCACGAGCGAAGAGCTAAGTGCCATCATCGATACTATCGGTCTACCTGCCTTCGTCAAGCCCAATACAGGCGGGTCAAGCGTCGCCACCAGTCGAGTGGATGAGGTGGAAGCTTTCGCTCCTGCTGTGCAAACTGCCCTCTCAGAGAGCCGTGAGGTAATGGTCGAACGCTTCATCGCGGGAACAGAGGTCACCTGCGGTGCATACCGAGCCTCTGCCGAGGGGGAAGTCATCGCTCTGCCCGTGACTGAAGTCGTAACGCAAAATAAGTTCTTTGACTTCGATGCCAAGTACCATGGGCAAGTAGAAGAGATCACACCTGCGCGTATCTCAGAGACCCTCACCCAACAGATTCAGCAACTCACGCGCTCTATATATGATTGGGTCGATGCCCGCGGGATCATTCGCGTGGACTACATTATTGAACCAGACGGCACGCCTACCCTCCTCGAGGTCAATACCACACCTGGAATGACCCCCACGAGCTTCATCCCTCAGCAAGTGCGTGCCGCAGGAATGGATATGACTGCCCTACTCTCATCCCTCATCTCTGCGGGACTACGATAAGAACCTATTACAACTCACCCCAATGGACTACAGCAAGTACGAAGATATACGCCCGCTCCTACCAAGCGAGATCCCAGGTGCGATCGCCAATCTACTAACAAACTCTGCCCTACAGGCAACCTACGAAAGTCTCAAGCCCTCCATACCTTGGCACAAGCTTGCAGGACTTCTAGAAGGATGTGCTGATATAGATGATTTCAAGGAGAGATTTAGTGCCCACCTCGTGCGCCATGTGATGAAGCACACCTGCCAGAGCGTTGCCCCCCTGCAGGGAACAGAGCATATCAGTGCCAAGAATGCCTTCACCTACGTTTCCAATCACAGAGACATTATCCTCGACGGGGCATTCCTCAATGTCCTTCTGCACGATGCTGGGGCAAAGTTCCCTCAGATCGCTATCGGGGACAATCTCATCGTACAGCCCTGGGTCGAGGAGCTTGTCAAGCTCAATGGCAACTTCCTTGTACGTCGCAATCTGCAAGGTCGCGAGGTGCTCCTGGCTGCACGCACTCTATCGGAGTATATGCACGATGCAGTGGCGGATGGCATATCTGTGTGGATCGCACAGCGCGAGGGGCGTGCCAAGGACTCGCGTGACCAGACTCAGCCCGCTCTGCTCAAGATGCTCGGCATAGGAGGGCATGACCGCGACATCCGTAAGGCATTACATCCGCTGAATATCGTCCCCGTCTCGTGTAGCTATGAATATGACCCCTGCGATTATCTCAAAGCGCGCGAGATGCAGCTCAAGCGTGATCTACCAGACTATCGCAAGACCAAGGGCGAAGATGCGCTCAATATGCAAACGGGAGTCCTCGGCTACAAGGGTCTTGTAAGCTTCGCGCTCGGTCGCCCATTGCGTCAGCTAATGACTGAAGTCAATTGGGACGAAGTAGAGCCAGCCCAGTATGTCGAGCGTATCGCTCGCCTGATCGATCGCGAGATCCATCGTAGCTACTGCCTCTATCCAGTCAATTACATCGCTTGGGACAGGCTCACGGGAGAGCATACACACAGCAGTTATTACACGGCAGAAGATGAGGCGACACTCGACCAATACCTTCAGCAGCGTCTCGCACTCATCGAGATGCCCGAGGGCATAGAGGCAGACATTCCCTTCCTCACGACACGCATCCTAGAGATGTATGCCAATCCCGCCATCAACCATCACCTAGCACTCTAGACATTCAGACATCTTCCACTCACCTATGGATGAGATATTAGGTTGGCTACAGGAGACAATGCTCGTCCCCAGTAGCAAGCAGACGATCCTTATTATGTGCCTCGTCTCGGCAATTGGCCTATTGCTCGGGCGACTAGAGATAGCACGTATACGCCTTGGGGTTACGTTTGTCTTCTTCGTGGGGATCATCGTAGCACACTTCGGCGTGCAGACGGATGTACAGCTAACGGCTTTCTTGCAGAGCTTCGGCCTAGTGCTTTTCGTCTATGCGCTCGGAGTAGAGGTCGGTCCATCGTTCTTCCCTTCACTGCGTAGCCGAGGGATCATGTACAACCTGCAGGGCATCCTCATGATCGCTCTGACCTATGTACTGATCGTCATCTTCTACTTCACGACGGGCGTATCTATGCCCAATCTGCTCGGCATCATGAGCGGTGCTGTAACGAATACTCCTGTGCTAGCTGCCGTACAGAGTACCCTGCAGAGCACGATGCCCGATAGTCCACAGCTCAGCGCTGATGCTGCGATGGCTACTGCTATCACTTACCCGCTGGGTATCGTGGGGGTAATCCTCGGGCTGGCAGTACTCTTTAGGCTAAGCCCTACGCGCAGCAGGAAGGAGCGGGAGGAGTTTCGTGCGGCATACGTCGCAGAGTTTGAGATCCTGAGTCCCTCTCTATGCGGACACACGGTGCGAGAGGTCGTCAAGCTGACGGACAAGCATTTCATCATCTCACGTATCTGGCGCAATGAGGAACTATTCCTCCCCACCTCCAGCAGTGAGCTACGCAAGGGAGACCATATCCTAGTATTATGTCACGAGGAAGACCTTGAGGTGCTATCGGAGTTCTTCGGCAAGCGTGATGACAGGCAGGACTGGAATCGCCCTGATGTCAATTGGGATGCCATCGATGCCCGTCTACACAGCGAACGCATCGTCATTACCAATCCCAAGCTCAATGGCGTCAAGCTCGGTGCGCTCAAACTGCGCAATCGCTATGGCATCAATATCACCCGCATCGACCGCATCGGAGTCGAACTGCTTGCCTCTCCCGATCTGCATCTACAGACAGGCGACCGCGTCACCATCGTCGGCGAAGCTGGCGCACTGTCACAGGTAGAGAAGCTCCTTGGTAATTCGATTGCGCTACTCGACAAGCCTAGACTCATCAGTTTCTTCTTCGGGCTCTGCCTTGGTTGTCTCTTTGGGGTGATCCCGTTCTATATCCCAGGGATGAGCATTCCTATTCAGCTCGGGCTAGCTGGTGGTCCTATCATCGTCGGGATATTGATGGGTGCTTTCGGTCCTCGCCTCAAGCTCTCGACCTATATGACCAATAGTGCCACCCAGCTCATCAAGCAGCTTGGCATCGTGCTATTCCTAGCAGGGCTGGGTCTGACCAATGGAGCAGGCTTCGTAGATACCGTCATCCATGGCGATGGGCTTCTATGGCTGGGGCTGGGTTTCCTTATAACGGTCATTCCATCGTTCATCACGGGAGCAATTTGCATTGGGATATTCAAGCGAGGTTATTCGGAGACGGCAGGGATGATCTGCGGTACGATGGCGAATCCGTTTGCTCTCGACTATGCTACAGACCTAACTGACTCCCGTTCGCCAAGCGTCGCCTACGCTACGGTCTATCCAGTGGCCATGTTCCTTCGCATCATTTCGGCGCAGATTCTTCTGCTTTTCTTCCTCTAATACTTGGGGAATTGGGCGTGCAGAGTTAGCATTCGACGCCCCTATGCATACGGCTTGATCCACCTCGATCAAGCCGTATACGCATTTATAGATGAATATATTCTTCCGATTAGCATGCTCTCAAGTTCAGCTTACCTATATAAAAACCTCCAAACAGCATAGCGAGTACTATAATCACCACTGGCAATCTTATAATCATCGATGGTGATCTTAAGATTGCCAGTGGTGATTATAGTACTTAGTATGGTATCTGGAAGTTTTATCATGGATGTCTCGAACTATTCTCCATAGTGTGCTAGGTTTGTTAGCTATATATATATATTCGACCCGATGCATTGATCTCGGAGTTCGATCTGGTTGGATAGCGGTGTCGAACACAGGCGTATTCGACCAGGCATGCGGATAAATTGACTATATTTGCGAAGCTATGCATTCTGAGAATGCGTGCCCGCCATTAGGCAATATAAATACATAGAGCAAAGTATATGATCCAATTCTATTCGGACGAAGGTATAGACATCAGCCTCCTAAATAAGGCGAGGCTCAAAGCCTGGCTGAATGCCGTGGCAGAGCATCACAGCAAACGTGTCGGCAGTCTGTGCTATCAGTTCTGTGGCGACGAACGTATATTAGAAGCCAATCGTCAGTTCCTCGACCACGATTACTATACAGACATCATTACCTTCGACGAATCCCGAGGCGACCGCATCGCAGGAGATATGCTCATTAGCGTGGAAACGGTCGCGACCAATGCCGAAGGGCTAGGCGTTCCTTTCCTAGACGAACTGCATCGAGTGATCGTCCACGGTGTGCTTCATCTCATTGGGCTCGGGGATAAGTCCCCTGAAGAAGAAGTGGCTATGCGGCGCGCCGAAGACGAGGCACTTGCCTTGCTCGACACCATTACCCCGTAGAATTATAACCCGTGAGCCTGTGTGCTCCCAAACTATCCAACCATATTATGAGCGACATCAAAGCCTATATCCAGCAACATCAAGAGCGCTTCCTTGAGGAGCTATTTGAGCTCATTCGCATCCCCAGCATCAGTGCCAAGACTGAGCACCGCCCCGATATGCAGCGCTGTGCCGAACATTGGCGTGATCATCTCGCTGGGCTCGGAGCTACACGCGCCGAGATCTATCCTACGGCAGGACATCCGATCGTCTATGCCGAATACGTACAAGACCCCAGCCTGCCCTTCATCCTCGTCTATTCACACTATGACGTGATGCCAGCCGAACCACTTGAGCTCTGGCACAGCGCTCCCTTCGAACCCGAAGTGCGAGACGGACGCATCTGGGCTCGTGGCGCAGACGATGACAAAGGACAGGGCATGATCCAGGTCAAGGGATTCGAGACTGCGAAAGCGCTTGGGCTACTGCGATGCAATGTTAAGTTCCTATTCGAGGGGGAAGAGGAGATCGGCTCGACACATCTAGAGGGCTTCCTCATCGAACACAAAGACATGCTCCAGGCAGAAGCAATCCTGGTCTCCGACACCAGCATGGTCAGTGCAGAGACGCCTTCGCTCACGACTGGGCTACGTGGATTGGCTTATTGGGAAGTTGAGGTTACAGGACCGAATAGAGATCTGCACTCAGGACACTTCGGTGGGGCTGTCGGCAATCCTATCAACGAGCTCTGCAAGCTCATTGCCCGCATTCAAGACGAGAATGGACGCATCACCATCCCTGGATTCTATGATCGTGTGGTGGATCTGTCGGCAGACGAACGTGCGATGATCGCCAGCGTTCCCTTCGATGAAGCGAAGTATCGCGCGGCTATCGATGTAGATGCAGTGTGGGGAGAAGCAGGCTATAGTACACTAGAGCGCAATAGTTGCCGTCCAAGCTTTGATGTCTGCGGTATCTGGGGCGGTTATCAAGGCGAGGGAAGCAAGACCGTACTCCCCAGCAAGGCATTCGCCAAGGTATCGTGTCGCCTCGTTGCAGATCAAGATCACGAGGAGATCAGTCAGGCATTCATCGACTACATTAAGGCTATCGCTCCCCCTCACATCCACGTAGAGGTGCGCCCTTCACACGGCGGACAGGCATATCTATGCCCCATTGATCTGCCTGCATATCAAGCAGCAGAGGCAGCTGTAGAAGTAGCTTTCGGCGTGCGCCCTCTCGCAGTGCGTAGAGGTGGTAGCATCCCTATCATCGCGACATTCGAACGCGTCCTAGGGCTCAAGACCGTACTGATGGGCTTCGGTCTCGAGAGCAATGCCATTCACTCTCCTAATGAGAATATGCGCCTAGACTTCTTCCATCGTGGGATCGAGTCCGTGGCAGAGTTCTACCGACGCTTCCCACTTAGCTAGACGCTATGCATATACCTATGGCAGATCCATCGCGTCAGTACGCCCTACTGCGTGATGAATTGGAGCCCGCCCTCATACGCCTCGCCTCCTCTGGTCAATATATCGGAGGAGACGAGGTTCGTCTATGGGAGGAGGAGCTCGGGGCATACCTAGGAGTAACGCCCGCAGGTGTCATCAGCTGTGCCAATGGCACGGATGCTCTAGAGATCGCCTATCAGACCATCGGGCTTGTGGCAGGCGATGAAGTCATAATGCCCTCTGCAAACTACGTTGCCTCTGCAGAGGCAGCTCTACGCCTCGGACTTCGTCCCGTATGGGCAGACATCTCGGGTGGTGGAGCGCAGGCATTCAACGTCGATCCCGACGACACCTATCTCACCTCCCTACTTTCCGAGCGTACACGCGCCTTGGTAGGCGTCAATCTCTATGGTCATCCTGTAGACGCAGAGCGTCTGCAAGCATTCTGCCGTAGGCATGGGCTCATCTTCATAGAGGACAATGCGCAAGGACTAGGTGGTACGACACCCACAGGAAAGCGAATGGGTAGCCTCGGAGACATCTCTACCATCAGCTTCTTCCCGACCAAACCCCTGGGATGTTTAGGCGATGGAGGAGCGATCATTACCTCTCGTCCCGAATGGGTAGAGCGTGCACGAATGCTTGCCCGCCATGGGCAGACTGGCAAGTACCAGTATCATCTAGTAGGTCGGAATAGCCGTCTCGATGCTCTGCAGGCAGGCGTACTACGCATTAAGCTCCGCCACCTTGCTTCATTCGTAGACAGCACTCGCGCCATCGCACGCTATTATCTAGACACGCTTAGCAATCGAGGGCTAGAGCTACCGGATAGAGACTTGCTAGGCTATAGCACCTTCCACCAGTTTACCCTGTGCCTACCCGATGGTACAGATCGTGATGCCTTACTCACCGCGATGCGCAATGCAGGTATTGCCCTACAGCTGTATTATCCAGAGCCACTACATGCTACCCAGCTCTACAGCCAGCTAGGTACTCAGCACACTCCCCTCCTACGCACAGAGCATTCCGCCCGCACGATGCTATCTCTACCCATCTTCCCATTGATGTCGCTCGAGGAGTCTGAGCAGGTTGCGAAAATATTTATTTTGCATTTTACACTCTGATTAAAAGATTGTACTATCTTTGTCCTAAGTTAGATCCTCGACAGTAAGTAGAAATTACAACAATCCACCTCTAATCAGACATTCAATTTATGAAGAAAAGAATCTTCCTTCTCGTAGCTATGATCATAGCTACCCTCAATCTGAGCTATGCCCAGAATGACATCTTCCACAACAGGGCAACCGCATCAAAATACAAGCGCTATCTTTGTAAGCATGAAATACTTCGAGACTATCCCAGATCCACGCGTATTAGGCCGCTGTAAATATAGATTGTGTGACATCCTATTCATCGCCCTTGCAACATATGTTTG
>JBHACZ010000016.1:0-8755 GCA_041854825.1 Porphyromonas sp.
AACCGCATCAAAATATAACTAGCTGATTATCAATAATCCCTTCTTCCACTAAAAGGAGGGTAAGATGAGGTGGAGTGTAGAGAACCTATCTGACAATCAACATCTTAAGGATAATTGATAAATTTGATGCGGTTGCCCTGTAAGGTGCGAGGAGAGGGATTACGAGTTGGGCGGATTAAGCTATCTTTGTAGATTCGTAGAGACTAGACGAAAAGGCAGATATGGGTAAAATTAAGATCAAGCATTACAGACCGATGGCAAGTGCCGAGGGATCATGGGAGATGGCATTGCCACCGTCCAAGAGCCTCCAAGCACGATACATGATCATCTCCCATATTCAAGGCTATTCGTCCCTCTCGGGCAATACCGCTCCCCTACCCGAAGACCTGCACGCACTCTCGGGCGCACTCTCTGCGCTCGACAGTGGAGCGCACGAGGTATCCGCCGAGGAATCGGGGACAGCTATGCGACTGCTCACTGCCTATATCGCTGCCCACGGAGCCCAGCACGCCCACCCCATCCGCCTCTCGGGTAGAGGGCGGGCGCACGATCGCCCCATTGCTCCACTCGTGGAGAGCCTGCGCACGATGGGGGCGAATATCAATTATCTAGAGCGTGAGGGCTTCCCTCCGCTAGAGATCACGCCTACACAGCTCACGGCTCAGCGCGTTCTGCTCGATGCCTCTGCCAGCTCACAGTACCTCAGCGCCCTGCTGCTCATTGCTCCGCTTATCTCGAGCGAAGGCTATGAGATCGATGTACGTGCCAGTGGGTTAGCCTCTGCCCCCTATGCAGAGATGACACTCGAATGTATGCGTGAGGCAGGCTATTACTGGCAACATTCGGACGGTTTATATCGTTATCAAAGCGGGGCTTCGCAGGGGCGCATCATGTGTAGCTGCTCCTATGAGGGTGACGCCGACTGGACAGCTGCCTCCTACGCCTACCTACTGCATACGCTGGCTCCCACACGACTGGAACTAGGCGAGCGCAAGCTGTGGCTCGGGGGGCTACGCCTGCCGTCGCTACAGGGCGACAGCCTGCACCTGCCCCAGATCGCACGCAGGCTAGGTGTCTACACCGAGGGGGCGCGTACGGGAGTGACGATCAGCTCCGCCTCGACGGCTTATACCCCGACGGCAGAGCCTCTCGTCTACGACTGTGGAGCCTGCCCCGATCTCGTGCCTGCGGTCGTAGCGATGTGCATCGCTCGTGGGCAAGCCTTCCGCCTCAGGGGCATTGCCCATCTGAGGATCAAGGAGAGCGACCGCCTCATGGCACTTAGCACAGAGTGCGCACGCCTCGGCGTCCGACTCGCCGAGGAGACCGAGTCCCTGAGCTGGGACGGAGTGCGCACGCCACCTACTACGGATCTGCCTCTCACGCTCTGCGTGTGGGGCGATCACCGCATAGCGATGGCGATGGCTCCCCTTATGGCTGCCCTGCACCCCTGCGGTGTCGTGGTCGAGGATGCCGAGGTAGTGTCCAAGAGCTTCCCCGCCTATTGGAAGGAGCTACGCGCCCTTGGCTACGCGATCAGCAGCGAAGATTAGAGTTTAACTACAGACAATTAGTATCTCATAGATATGAGTAATATCATCTGGGCGATGATCGCCCTCTCTGCCCTTGCCCTCGTGGCTGGACTACTGGGCTGGATCGATGCCCGCAAGCGCGCCCGACGCATAGCGCTCGGGCTGGAGGAAGAGGAAGAGACTTTCGTCCCCACCATCACCGAGGGGTGCTGTGGCATGCACAGCACCTGCGAGCGCGACAGCCTGCTGGCAGCTGTCAGCACCTCAGTCGTCTACTACGATGACGAGGAGCTAGACCGCTATCAGGGGACTGCCCGCGAGGGCTATTCGTCCGATGCAGTAGAGGAGTTTCGCGAAGTGATGCTCACCCTCGAGGAGGATGACATCGCAGGCTGGATCCGTAGCCTACAGCACCGCGGGATCGAGCTCCCCGAGGAGCTTCGCCCCGAGCTATTCCTCATCGTGGGCGAGCATCGAGCCTATCACATGGAGCACGGCCCTGGAGACCGTCACTAAGCTTCGTTATTAAGTCTCGGGTCACGGTATGTTTGACATCCTACAGCATCAGTTCTTTCAGAATGCCCTCTGGGCAGCGGCACTTTCCGCACTCGTCTGTGGTATCGTCGGGGCGTACATCGTCGTGCGGCGTATCGTCTTCGTCAGTGGAGGGATCACGCACGCCTCTTTCGGCGGGCTGGGGCTGGGTGTATATCTAGGACTTGACCCCATCCTCTCGGCAGGTGTGGCAGCCGTAGCCTCGGCACTGGGCATCGGACAGCTCAGCCGTAGCAGTGTCATCCGTGAGGACAGTGCCATCGCAGCCGTGTGGTCACTGGGGATGGCTCTGGGCGCGCTCTTCATCATCCTAACGCCAGGATATGCTACGGGACTGTCGTCGTACCTATTCGGCAACATCCTCCTCGTCACCCACACAGACCTCATCGCCCTAGGCGTCTGCGCGCTGGTACTGCTGGGCGTGCTAGCTGTGGCATATCGCCCGATCGTCTACTCGATGTTCGACAATGACTTTGCGCACACCCGAGGACTGCGTCCACAGATGTGGAATACGCTTATGCTCGTGCTGGTCTCCATCAGCCTAGTGCTGAGCATCCGCCTCGTCGGGATCATGCTCCTGATGTCCCTACTGACGCTCCCACAGAGCATCGTGGGGCTATTCACATCGAGCTTTCGCAGGCTAATCGTAGGGTCAGTACTGCTAGGGCTGGTGGTCAATGTCTCGGGGCTGTGGCTTAGCTATTGGCTAGGACTGCCCTCAGGCGTGCTGATCATCCTGCTACTCTTCGCCCTGCTTTTCGTCGCCCGAGGCATTCGCTGGGTGATCAATCGACAACCCCAGCATTAGACATCGCATCATGGAGACCAATGGGATCAAGGGAATACGACACCAGGCATACAGAGCCTTGCGCAGAGATCGTCTGCGCAAGGCTCTGTATGCGCTTGCCGTACCCGCCCTCCTCGTCCTTATCTCCGCCTGCTCCGTCAAGAGCAATACCCGCCTGAGTCGCTTCTACCATGGGATGGCAACCCGCTACAACATCCTCTACAACGGACAAAAGACCTACGACGAAGCCTACGACGGACTACTCACAGGGCTAAACGAAAGCTATTCACAGCGCATCCCTACCGACCCCATCGCCTATCAGATAGCCCCGGACAAGAAGCCCGGAGGCGCACTAGACAAGTCCGTAGAGAAAGCCCAGAAAGCAATCCGCCTACACAGTATCCGCACCAAGCCCGAGCGACGCGCGGGCTGGCGACGTGACCCCAAAGCCGTGGCAGAGCAACAGCGTAGCGAGTACAACCCCGCCATGCACCGCGCATGGCTTCTCCTCGGGCAAAGCCATTTCTACAACGCTGACCTCGACGAGGCACTCTCTACCTTCGCCTACATGTCGCGCCTCTATGCTACCGAGCAGGCAGTGCGTGACCGTGCCCTCCTGTGGCAGCTTCGCACCCTCTCCCTGCTCGAGCGCCCAAGCGAAGGACAGCAGATACTCTCACAGCTCGACACCACCAGTGTCGAGCGCATCCATGCCGTGCGCGAGGTCTATTACCTTGCGCTGGCCGAGCATTTCCTATCTCTGGGACAGGACGAGCGAGCCCTACCCTATCTGGAGCAGGCGATACCCTATGCTGAGGGTAGCATCCAGCGCGCTCGTCTCTATTACCTCCTAGGGCAAGTGTGCTCCAGCTCTCCAGCCAATGCCAGCCGTGCCTATGAGGCTTATTCCCGCACGCTCAAGCTTTCGCCCCCGCCTGCCCTCGACTTCGCTGCCCGCATCCGCCGTACCGAGCTTCTCCCCTCGGGGACGCAGTCTATCATCCGTGAGCTACGCTCGATGGCACGACGTAGCAAGTACCGCGATCAGCTCGACCAGATCTATTATGCCATAGGTCGCTCCGAGCTATCGGCAGGAGACACCATCGCCGCGATGGCTTCCTTCCGCTTCGCTGCCGACACGAGCCGTCTACGCCGAGAGGACTATGCCCTAAACCTCCTAGCCCTCGGCAGACTATACCTAGCACGGCACGAGTGGTTGCCCGCTCAGCGTGCCTACTCCTCTGCGATGAGCGCCCTACCCGAGACCCATCCCGAGCATCATGGAGCGCGTATCATCGCCACGGGGCTAGACAGCCTTGCTCCCTCGGCACGCATCGTCTACGAGGGGGACAGCATCCTGCATCTCATCGCCCTGCCCGAAGGCGAAAGGCTACGCGTCATCGACAGCGTCATCACCGCCCTCAAAAGACGCGAGGCAGAGGAAGCCCGCCAGCGCGCCCGCGACTCCATCGCTCAAGCCAACCAAGCCCTCCAGGCAGGTATGCCACAGCCCGCAGGCATTACGCCAGCCACGCCTCCCATGCCTCAGACCGATCGACGCTTCTATTTCTACAACCCTCAGCTCCTAGAGCAGGGACGGCAAGCATTCGAGCGTGCATGGGGACGGCGTACCCTAGAGGATGACTGGCGTCGTCGCCGTCGCACGATGGGTGCCACACCCTCGGGCGCACTTGACTCGCTAGCTAAGGGCGTTGATCCGCTTACGGGGCAAGCCCTCGATGTGCCCAGCGATACGCCTGCCACGCCCGAGAGCGAAGACCCACACCAGCGCGCCTACTACCTTGCCCAGCTTCCCACTAGCCCAGAGGCACAGCAGACGCTACATTCCTCTATCGAAGGTGGGTTAGCCGACATGGGACGTTCCCTCGGCGAACATCTTGACCTCCTCAGTGAAGCCGCCGAGCAATGGGAACGACAGCTTGCCCGCTATCCCGACGGCGAGCGCTATGAGCAGTCCCTGTATGACCTGCACATGATGCGCCTGCGTCTCGGGCAGACCGCAGAGGCAGAGCGTCTACGCCTACAGTATGTCGCCCGCTACGGCAATACCCCACGAGGGCGCGAGCTCTCTACCCCTGGCTACCTCGATCGTCTCCGCTCTCGTGATGCCAATCTCCAGCGTCTCTACACCGAGGCGTACGAGAGCTATATGCACGGACGCACGGCAAGCGTCGAGCGCATCCTCACCGAGGTGCAGACCCATTACCCCACGAGCGACCTCCTGCCCCGTCTCCTTTTCCTCTCTGCCCTCGGCAAGGCTTCGGAGGGAGACACAGAGGCGTTCCGCACACGCCTAAGCGAGCTGTCACTCCTACCCACAGCTACCCAGGACATCAACACCCTTGCCCAAGCCATGCTGGCAGGTCTTGCCGAGGGGCGTCGCCTCTCAGGCTCTACCCTCGGGAGCATCGACTGGCGCATCGCCACAGGCGCGATCGCTATGACGGGCGAGGTGGCAGATATTACCTTCGACCCGCCCAAAGCCTCTGACCGCTATGCCCTGCTGGTGCTTATGCCTGTGGCAGATATGACGCAGAGCCAGCTGATGTTTGCTCTGACCGCCTACGGCTTCACCGAGCATACGCAGGAGTCTCTGACGGTGACACCTCTGCCCTCTACAGCCTATCAGCTCGTGAGCATCACAGACTTCTCGTCTCTTGCCTCTATGGGTGCATTCGCCCGCGGACTAAAGGACTACGGACAGGGTGCCTTCTCTGCAGCACACGTCGTCCCCATCAGCATGAGCAACCTCGCCCGCATCTCTTCGCAGGAGGCGATGGGTGCCTATCTACTGTATCTGGCGACCAGCCAGCCCCGCCTACCGCTTGCCTATACGACACCCGAGGTCGAGACGCTCCCCGAGGAGCAGATCACCGCTGACGTGCCGACGTCCGACACCGTGGCACCTAGCGCCCCCATCGACTTCGCCATCGACCGCTCTACCCTCCTGGAGGCAGACACCACCGATCGAGAAGCCGAGAAAGAAGAAATACAGATCCCTCGCGAAGCCTCACTACATCACACCCATCTCAGCTACGACGAGGTGCAGGCATCTGCCGATGAACGTATCCGTACCCAGCAGGAAGACCGCAAGACTGCCGAAAAGGAACGCAAAGCCGAGCTCAAAGCACGAGCCAAGGAGCGCGAAGCCCTACGCCGTGCCAAGGAAAAAGAGCAGAAGGAACGTCTGCGCCAGCGTGACCGCGAGCGCAAAGCCCGTGAAGCAGAGCAACGTCGCCTCGCCAAGGAACGTGCCAAGGCTCAACGTGAAGCCCAGCGCGCTCGCGAAGCTTCACGCCGCGCCCGCTCATAGCATAGCATAGTAACCATTCACCCCTATAATCCCGACTCAAGTATGAAACCCATTTCCCTCACTGCCTTTGCCCTAGGGGCAATCCTCCTCTTCACGCTCCCAGCGTGTCAAGACAAGGACAAGACTTTCACCCCTGGCACAGCTCAGCTCACGACTATTCTCCCCGCATCGGCGAATACTCAGATCAATACAGCCTTCCCTGGCTTCTACGTCACGGAGCAGAAGCTTGAGACCTCTCCCGTGACCTACCGTGCTATTCTTCAGCGCCCAGTAGGCAACACAGGGCACAAGACCTTCCTCACCATAAACTTCGATACCGAAGGACTCTGGACGAGCATCACCGCTGACGCAGAGTATTACGCCCTGACCTATAGACAGGTCTCTCTACTATCGGGCATGCCCCTTGCCGTGGCAGAGCATCTAGCCAAGGACTATCCCGAGGACTTCGTCTCTGCCGTCCAGCGTACCGACAGCCATTACTTCGTCACGATGACGAAGAAGGGCATTCAGCTACGCTTTGACCTGCACGGTGCCTTTGTCCCCACGACCGTAGGCTAAGACGCCCCCTTATCTCGTAAGGCTCTTCATACCATCGCCCCAGCCAATCACTCCGAGGAGGATTGGCTGGGGCGATTTATACTCTGCCAGTAGGGAGCTGTAGCCCTGCTAGAAATGGAAGCTCACGGACGTATATATACGACGTGGGAGCATAGGACCATAGACGTAGGTAGACGCACGCCCTGGACCCATATCGGCATCGCGCTGGTAGGCATCCAGCATATTCTGCACGCCGAGGGAGAGGTCAAGATCGATCGTCGAGGTCAAGTGCATCTCGTACGTAGCGCGCAGATCGAGATCAAGGAAGGGGCGCGACTGATAGAGATAACCATGTCCCTCACCTACCCCGCGCATACGCTGACCATCTACCACCGTGTCGAAGTGTCCACGACTATCCAGCGCAATCCCGCTGGGAGCATCCTCGTACGCCTCGTGTGGCACGAGCATCGCACCCGTATAGGTCCCCGAGAGTCCGAGCGTCAGACGACGCAGAGGACGCAGCGTAGAGGTAAAGTAACCATATACCGAGGGCGTGCGCTCGAAGCGTGTCGTCTCTACGAGAGCCTGCCCCGTAGAGGCATCGGCAGCGATCAGCTCCTTGGGCGAGCCGTAGCGACTCGACTGGATGGTTAGCCCTGCTTGCAATTCCCAGAGACGGCGGTAGGCAATCTTCCCCTCAAGGTTCGCGCCCCAGACGCGCGCCTTACCCTCTGTATCATTGACGATCGTACGCTGGCGAATACCGTTGATCTCGGGAGAAATGGGCGAGTCGATAAATTGATTGCGCAGCTCGGTAGCGAAGCCCTCGAGCATTAGATTGTATTGCCAGCCTTCGCCCAGAGAACCGTACCAGTCTACGGACGCGCTGAGACTACGCGAACGCTCCTCCCTCAGGTCTGCACTCAGCACACGCGCTACAGGCGCACCACCTGCCAGCTCTACGTGCATCTCTTCGTCAAAGAACTGAGGCGCGCGGAAGCCCTCACTATACGAGAGGCGCAGGCTAAGGGCTTCGAGGGGATTGAAGCGGAGATTGACACGGGGGCTAAAGATAAATAGGGGCTCGATCGAGCGCTGACCTCCCTGCGTGAGATAAACATAGTCGAAGCGACCACCCGCCAGCACACTCCAGCGGTCTCGCTTGTACTCGATCTGGTCATACTGCGAGTAGGTACACACGAGCTGATCAATGCTCGCAGGGCGAAACCCACTCTGATCGCGTAGCGCACTATAAGTCCCCTCCAGACCTGCGGTGAAGTCCCAGCCCACGGGGAGCTTATAGATGAATGTCCCACCCACCTGCGCATCGAAGCCACGCGAGCGACCATAACCCGTCAGCGCAGTGAGTGACTGGCGATATGCATCGTCATCGGCTGGAGCCTCGCGCACTTTCTTGAGCAAAGCCTCTGCGGTGTCACCACCTCCGTAATAGCTCGTACGCAGGACATCCTGTGCCGAGGCATAGAGACTAAGATTCGTACGTCCAGAGGCAGAGCCGAGGTCGTAGCGCAGGCTACCCCCGTTGATATGATGCTGGAGCGACTCGGCAATCCGTGCGGCAAACTCGGGCTGATCAAGCCTATCGCCCCCACGCCGATTCTCGTGCATGGTGCGGTACTCGGCAGTCAGCTTGGAGTACAGCCCCGTCTTGTAGTAGGCACGCAGACCGAGGGAGCGATTGCGGAGCTCAGGCAGTTCGGTGAAGCCATCGCCATTGTAGTCATGCCCGCCTGCACGCTGACTATACTGACCGAATGCCATAAGGGCAGCGCGTCGGTCATCGCTCACGAGCGAGGCGTTGAAACTTGTCGTGGGCTGAAGGGAAGAGAGACCCGAGGCATCATCTCCGAAGGTCGTGTAGGTGTGGGTCGCGCTAGCTGTACTCGACAGCGGTTCGCGTGTGATGACGTTGATCACGCCTCCGACAGCACTCGAGCCGAATAACGCCGAACCGCCTCCACGGATGACCTCCACCCGCTCGACCATCGA
>JBHACZ010000017.1:0-16289 GCA_041854825.1 Porphyromonas sp.
GCTCAAGATGTGGATGCAGAAGCGTGGCTACCACTCGATCGACGAGATGCGTGGCAGGCTCAATGCCAAGGCGCAGGGCGAGGCCAACGTCTTCGAGCGTGTGCAGTTTATGAAGTACTTCGGTGGGCGTCGCGACGACTAATGCCTACCTAAGCCATTCGACCGAGCGGGGCGTTTGGATAATTGGGGGAATTGTCGTACCTTTGCGCGGTTATTTCAATAAAACAAGTATCTATAACGAGTTATGAACAATTACGAAACCGTTTTCATTCTTACTCCCGTTTTGTCTGAAGTTCAGATGAAGGAGACGGTAGACAAGTTCATCGATCTGCTCCAGAAGGAAGGTGCAGAGATCGTGAACCACGAAAACTGGGGGCTCAAGAAGCTCGCCTATCCTATCCAGAAGAAGTCTACGGGCTTCTATCAGCTGGTAGAGTTCAAGGCTAACCCAGAGACCATCGCAGTACTCGAAACAGGCTTCCGCCGTGACGAAGCAATCCTCCGCTTCCTCACGTTCCGTCAGGACAAGTTCGCTGCTGAATACGCAGCCAAGAGAAGAAGTCTCAAGTCATCAACCAACTAAGGAGAAGTAAAAGCAATGGCAAAGAATGAAGTACGCTACCTCACTCCCCTTAAGGTAGACAAGAATAAGAAGAAGTACTGCCGCTTCAAGAAGAGCGGTATTCGCTACATCGATTACAAGGATGCAGACTTCCTCAAGAAGTTCCTCAACGAGCAGGGTAAGATCCTTCCTCGTCGCATCACTGGTACCTCGCTGAAGTTTCAGCGCCGTATCGCACAGGCCGTAAAGCGTGCACGTCACCTCGCCCTGCTGCCATACGTAACGGACAATATGACTAAGTAATAACCACCCCAAGGAGACAGAATACAATGGAAGTTATTTTGAAAGAAGACGTAATCAATCTTGGTTACAAGGACGACGTAGTAACAGTGAAGAACGGCTACGGTCGCAACTTTCTAATCCCTCAGGGTAAGGCTATCATCGCTACTGAGTCTGCTAAGAAGATCCTCGCTGAGAATCTTCGTCAGCGTGCGCACAAGCTCGCTGCTATCAAGGCAGAAGCTCAGGCTAAGGCTGATAAGCTCCAGGGAACGAAGCTCACGATCGCAGTCAAGACTGGCGCCAACGATGCAGTCTATGGTTCTGTGACGAACATTCAGATCGCTGAGGCACTCGCTGCTGCTGGCTTCGAGATCGAGCGCAAGCTCATCTTCGTCAAGGGCGTTCGCGCGCTTGGTAGCTATGTAGCTACGGTTCGCTTCCACAAGGAAGTGGCTGTAGAGGTGCCATTCGAAGTGATCAGCGAAAACGCTCCTAAGGCTGAGGAAGCTCCTGTAGCTGCCGAAGCTAAGGAAGAAGTAGCAGCTGAGAGCGCAGAGTAATCACCTCTCTCGTCTAGCCTCCTAGAGGCTGGTCGTGACAGGATACTAGTGGTGCGTGCCACATCCCGATCATCGGGGTGTGGCACGCACTCGTTATAGCTGGCTGGAAATGACTACATTTGTAGATACATCGACTAAAAAGAACAAAACAATCATATGACAGCTCGAGAACTCAAGATACACTACACAGCACTCCCTACAGCGAAGCTGAGCGCCAGCGACCGTGAGCTAGAGGTGGCAGCCCTAGCCGTGGCAGAGCAGGGGGCGTATGCACCCTATAGCGGATTCCGCGTGGGAGCAGCCCTGCGCCTGGCGAGTGGGCGTGTCGTCACGGGGAGCAATCAAGAGAATGCAGCTTACCCCTCGGGGCTGTGTGCCGAGCGTACAGCCCTCTTCTATGCTGCCTCGACTTATCCCGATGATGCGCCTACGGATCTCCTTATCGTGGCGATCAATGCCGAGGGGCGTGTCCCTGTGATCTCGCCCTGTGGTGGATGCCGTCAGGTCATTATGGAGACGGCAGTGCGCTATGGGGCTTTTCGCATGTTGCTCTCGGGTAGGGACGAGACGGTGATCCTAGAGGACTGCCGTAGCTTGCTCCCGTTCGGTTTCGACGGTAGCGAGCTGTAGCCCTACCTTTTGCCTTATATACACCCCTTCTCCACACGACTATGCCTCTCAGACGAATAGGCACACGAATGCCCTACATAGAGCGGGATGAGAGCTGGATGTACTTCAACCGTCGCCTCCTCTCCGAAGCACAGCGCACAGACCTCCCGCTGTACGAGCGACTCAACTTCCTCGGCATCTACTCGAGCAATCTCGACGAATTCTTTCGCGTGCGCATTGCCTCCCTTAGGCGCATGGCAGAGTATAGCCCTGCCATTGATCCCGAGGAGCGCAAGACTGCTCGCCGTACCTTGCTGAGACTTGCTCGGCTCAATGCTGAGTACTCGACAGAGTACGAGCAGACGCTTGCGCAGGTCTTCGAGGATCTAGGGCGTGAGCATATCCATATCCTCAACGAACAGGAGCTAACGCCTGAGCAAGGTGCCGAAGCCCTTCGTTACTACAAGGAGCATATCAGCGGTACGGTCAATCCCGTCTATATCGACAGCCCTGCCTTCATCCCCGAGCGACACCTCAAGGAAGCCCTTTATCTCGTCGTACGCCTTACGCCTCGCCACTTCGAGGCATGCGGGGCGTATGACCTGGCACTGCTAGAGGTGCCTACACGTGAGTGCGGGCGATTCGTCCAGCTACAGGAGGTAGATGGGGAGCGGTACTTGATGTTCATCGACGACGTGCTACGCTTCTGTCTGCCGTTCATCTTCGCAGGCTTGCCATACGAGCGCTATGAGGCGTACACTTTCAAGCTTACCAAGGACTCCGAGGTAGAGCTCAATAGCGACCTGCGGGTGAGTGTCATCGAGCGTGTCTCTCAGGGCATCAAGCGACGCAAGCGCGGGGAGCCTATTCGTATGGTCTACGATGCTGCTATGCCTCTGGAGATCCTAGAGCGTATCTCGGCTCTTGCGGATATGGATGAGACGGATGTGCGTCTCGGAGGTGGACGCTATCACGATATGAGGGATCTGACGAAGATGCCCCTCGGCGGGAGGCGGGATGCTCTGCGCTATCCCGAGTGGAAGGTGCGCACTGCTGATGCCGACGACTCTAGCTCTAGTATCCTCGATCGTATCTATACCAAAGATATGGGGATTCACTTCCCGTATCAGAGCTTCGACCGCTTCCTGCGCGTCCTTCGCGAAGCTGCCATTCGTCCAGAGGTGACGGAGATCCGCATCTCGCTCTATCGTGTGGCGCAGAATAGTAAGGTCGTGCGTACGCTGATGGCTGCGGCTCAGAATGGCAAGCGTGTGACTGCCGTCGTGGAGCTTCTTGCCCGCTTCGATGAGGAGAGTAATATCAGCTGGAGCAAGAAGATGCAGGACTCGGGGATCCACGTAGTTTTCGGACACGAACAGCTCAAGATCCACTCCAAGCTTGTCCACATCACCACCACCCGAGGCGACATCGCCTGTGTCTCTACAGGGAATATGCACGAAGGCAATGCCCGCCTCTATACGGACTATATGCTGCTGACGGCAGGGCGAACGATCGCTGCAGACGTGCGTCGGGTATTTGACTTCATCGAGCGTCCGTTCCTCTCGGTGCGCTTCCGCTCGCTACTCGTCGCGCCCAATGATATGCGCCGTCGCCTCGTCTACCTCATTCAGCGCGAGATCCGACATGCTCAGATGGGGCGACCTGCCTACATCAAGCTCAAGCTCAATCATCTCGTGGACGAAGCCCTCGTGCGTAAGCTCTACGAGGCCTCTGAGGCTGGTGTCGATGTGCGTCTCTGCGTGCGAGGCAATTGCTCCGTCGTGCCACATGTCGAGGGCTATAGCTCGCGCATCCATATCAATGGCATTATCGACCGCTACCTAGAGCACTCGCGCATCTACATCTTCTGCAATGGGGGACTGCCCGAGTACTTCCTCGGTTCGGCTGACTGGATGCCTCGCAATCTCGACAAGCGCATTGAGGTCGTGACGCCTGTCATCGATCCCGATATTCAGCGTGAGCTGGAGTATATCGTGGATCTCGGTCTTGAGGACTCTATGCAGGGCTACTTTGTCAATGAGCGTGATGGCGCGCCACGTCGTGCGCATCTACCTGCAGGGACGAAGGCGCTACGTTCGCAGGAGGCACTCTATCATTTCTACAACAGCCAAACTTCCCCAGATGAGTAAAGTACATTACGCGGGCATAGACATCGGCTCCAATGCCGTCCGCCTACTGATCAAGTGCGTCAATGAACCCGAAGCCTCGGAGCTACTGAGCAAGGTTCAGCTCCTGCGCGTGCCCCTTCGTCTCGGTGAAGATGCTTTCGTCAAGGGGCGCATCGGCAAGAAGAAGAGTCGCCAGCTCATCAGTCTGATGAAGGCATTCCGCGAACTGATGGACATCTACGAGGTCGCGGACTATCGTGCCTGCGCTACGAGTGCTATGCGTGATGCCTCCAATGGTACCGAGCTGGTCGATACCATCCGTGAGCGCACGGGTATCGCCATCGAGATCATCGACGGGCGTGAGGAGGCAGAGCTTATCTCTAGTGACCTCATCGGCACTTCTCTCGCCAACGAAGACGATACGTTCCTCTATGTCGATGTCGGCGGTGGTAGCACGGAGCTGAATATCGTTCGCGGACGCGAATTGCTCCACTCGCGCTCCTTCAATATCGGAACCATTCGTCAGCTCAGCGGGCGCGTCGATCCGAAGGAGCAGGCTGCCTTCACGGACTATATCCGCACCTGCCACGGGCAGTACCCAGGGCTGCAGGTCGTCGGTACTGGGGGTAATATCAATAAGCTCCTGCGCCTCTCGACACCTACCGAGCGCGAATCGCACTTCGTCCCTCTGCCTGCCCTCGAGTCGGTCTACACGGAGCTAAGTCGCTATACCAGCGAGGAGCGTATGATCCGCTTTAGGCTCAAGCCCGACCGCGCCGATGTGATCATCCCTGCGGCAGAGATCTTCCTGCTCGTCGGGCGCACGCTCTCGGCATCGGGTATCATCGTGCCTACCAAGGGGCTGAGCGACGGTATCGTGGAGTCCGTCTATCGCTTCAATACCGAGTGCTAGCCTCACTGCTGTCGCTTCGTCGTGCCGTATCGGATGGGGCAGACCTGTCGGACTAATCGGATGCGCCTGACCTCAACGAGAGGTATTGCTCGATGAGGAGCAAGCTTCGTGATGCGCCCCATCTCTCTTGCGAGAGGTGGGGCGCATCGCTTGGGTCTCTTGCCTTGTCTCTCCGCCGACACTTCAGTAGGGACTCCCCTGACACTTCAATAGAGACTCGGGGGACACTTCAATAGGGACTCGACCGAGTCCCTATTGAAGTGTCGGGGGAGTCCTCAGTACTTAGTCCACCCTACACGTACGCGCGCGCATAATTCTAATTCGGTCTCCCTGGGGCTTCGCCCTCCTTCGCCTCCTCTGTGCCTTTTTGTCTCTGTGCCCCGACTGCATAGGGACTGACAAAGTGGCAGATGTCCGCTGTGGCACGGCTATTGAAGTAGAGGAGAGTAAAGCATAAATTCAAATCGTATTATAGCAATATGAACATCAGACCACTAGCGGACCGCATCCTGGTAAAGCCAGTAGCGGCAGAAGAGAAGACCATCGCAGGGATCATCATCCCCGATTCGGCAAAGGAAAAGCCCGCCAAGGGCGAAGTGCTTGCCGTAGGCGCAGGCACTAAGGATGAGGACATGATCCTCAAGCCCGGCGACATCGTCCTCTATGGCAAGTACGCTGGCACAGAGATCGAGCATGAGGGCGAGAAGTACCTCATCATGCGTCAGAGCGACGTCCTCGCTACGATATAATCACCTATTCACTACAACCCAATCATGGCAAAAGAAATCAAATTCGATATGGAGGCGCGTGACAGCCTCAAGCGTGGCGTCGATGCCCTCGCGAATGCAGTCAAGGTAACGCTCGGCCCTAAGGGTCGCAACGTCATCCTCAGCAAGGCCTATGGCGCACCACACATCACCAAGGACGGTGTGTCGGTGGCTAAGGAAGTAGAGCTAGAGGATCCCTTCGAGAATATGGGCGCACAGCTCGTCAAGGAGGTTGCCAGCAAGACCAATGATGATGCTGGTGACGGTACGACGACCGCGACGATCCTAGCTCAGGCGCTCATCAGCGTAGGGCTCAAGAACGTGACGGCAGGTGCAAACCCCATGGATCTCAAGCGTGGTATCGACAAGGCTGTAGCCCGTGTGGTAGAGGAGATCCGCTCTATGAGCATTGAGATCGGGGACGACTTCGACAAGATCGAGAATGTTGCTAAGATCTCTGCCAACGGGGACGAACACATTGGTGCCCTCATCGCCGAAGCTATGCGCAAGGTGAAGAAAGAAGGCGTGATCACCGTCGAGGAAGCCAAGGGTACCGACACGACCGTAGAGGTAGTAGAGGGTATGCAGTTCGACCGTGGATATATCTCCCCTTACTTCGTGACGAATAGCGAAAAGATGGAGGCAGAGCTAGAGAACCCCTACATCCTGCTCTATGATAAGAAGATCAGCGTACTCAAGGAGGTACTCCCTATCCTCGAGCAGACCGTACAGACGGGTCGCCCACTGCTGATCATCGCCGAAGATATCGAGAGCGAAGCCCTCACGACCCTCGTGGTAAACCGCCTACGCGGTAGCCTCAAGGTCTGCGCGGTGAAGGCTCCAGGCTTCGGAGACCGTCGCAAGGCAATGCTCCAGGACATCGCTACCCTCACGGGCGGTGTAGTCGTGAGCGAAGAGACAGGGCTTAAGCTCGATGCCGTAAGCCTCGAGATGCTCGGACGTGCTGAGAAGATCACGGTGGACAAGGACAATACGACCATCGTCAATGGCGCAGGTGACAAGACTGCTATCGCTGAGCGCGTGGCGCAGATCAAGGCTCAGATGGAGCAGACGACCAGTGACTACGACCGTGAGAAGCTCCAGGAGCGTCTTGCCAAGCTCGCAGGCGGGGTAGCTGTACTCTATGTCGGCGCAGCCAGCGAAGTAGAGATGAAGGAGAAGAAAGATCGTGTAGACGATGCCCTCAGCGCTACGCGTGCCGCCGTCGAGGAAGGTACTGTGCCTGGTGGTGGTACGGCCTACATCCGCGCCATCTCTGTACTCGAGGGGCTTACGGGCGACAATGAGGACGAGACCACAGGTATCGAGATCGTCAAGCGTGCCATCGAGGAGCCTCTTCGCCAGATCGTCGCCAACGCAGGCAAGGAGGGTGCAGTGATCGTGCAGCGTGTCAAGGATGGTGAAGGCGACTTCGGATACAATGCCCGTGCGGATCGCTTCGAAGCGCTCTATGCCTCTGGTGTCATCGATCCAGCCAAGGTAACGCGTGTAGCCCTAGAGAATGCAGCATCTATCGCGGGTATGTTCCTCACGACCGAATGCGTCATCGCAGACAAGAAGGAAGACAACCCCGCTCCAGCGATGCCCGCAGGAATGGGTGGTATGGGCGGTATGATGTAGTCTAGACCGTCTACGAACCAAACTAAATAAGCGTCCAGCGATGGCAGGCACAGTAGCCTTGCCGTCGCTGGACGCTTTATGTGCTAGAGGCTGACCTTGAGCGTATAACCCTCTCCTGCATAGTGGAGGTGCAGGATGAGCTGAGGGCAGGCGAAAGATTTTAGTTCGGTATAGATCCGCTCGCGCTGGTGCAGGAGGGTGGTGAGCCAGCTCAGTGCTTGCCCTTCGGAGCGTATCATCAGGCGAAGCCCGTCCGTGCTGTAGAGGGCGAGACGAAGCCCTGCGGGGGAGTTCGCTTTGATCTCGGAGAGTAGTCGGTGCAGTGGGGTAGTGCCTTCGGCGGATGCTTCGCCGTCTGAGGCAGGCGCACGGAGCAGTGTATTGCGCTCGGTAGGCGAGGCATAGCCCAGTGAGCCGAGTGCCGAGTGCCACTCTGCCAGAGGAGTGGGAGCATCGGTGTCCTCCACGGTCATGCGCTCTAGGGCGACACCTCTACGGGAGCGAAGCCCCTCGGCAAGGCGATCGGGTCGGTAATGTACCGAGTCGATGAGCTGATCGTCGTAGAGGAGATGGATGTGACACCCGCTATTGCGTAGGCGGGGCAGGCGTATCTCGACTATCGCCTCGGGATGTGCCTCAGGGTAATACGCCAGGATGGAGTCCGCGCAGGTGGTTAGGAGTAGAATGCTACGGGGCGGTATGCGTGGGATCTCTGCGAGGGAATAGGTGCGGAGCTTCTCTAGTTCGCCTCCGATGGCGAGCGATAGCCCCGTGAGTGGAATGGCTATTGGATGGGGATTGTACAGCTCGATATATTCGGCAGAGCCAGCAAGGGGATTCGCCATGATCTCATTGAGGTATGGCGTCATCGGGCGAGCCGTCGCTGTGTGCTGTGCCACGAGCCGAGGAGCAGTGCCGAGGATAATGCACCAAGCGAGGGCGAGGGCAAGCGAACGCAGGCGGCCGATGCCTCTCGGGTAATGCGTGCGGGTCATCATAGAGAGTAGTGTCTTGTACTCTGTGAAGTTACGACTATTCCGCCACTAAGCCTAGTGGGATGGAAAGCGATCGAGGTCAGTCCCGCAATCTGCGGGGCTGACCTCGATCATTGGCTTAGCTCTCTCGTGGTTTGCTAAGGTGTGTGATTAGCGTTCGTCTGCCTTAGGGTCTTCGCCATACTCGTTGGGACCCTGCGTTCCTTCTATCACGTAGAGATAGATGATGTAGATCCATCCGAGAATAGGGATGAGGGCAACGAGGAGCCACCAACCGCTGCGTCCAGTGTCGTGCAGACGACGCACTGCTACAGCAAGCCCTGGGACGAGCATCGCGATGCCAAAGAGGGTGCCGAGAGGAGCGACAGGGAGATCTGCTGCTGCGACGAGCACTAGGTCGAGGAGCTGGAGTATGAAAGAGATGATTACCTGTACGAGTACGAAGTACCAGTATTCGCTACGGCGTGCGCGTCCGTCGAAGTTTGCGTAGTTGTCTACGACGACGCTTTTCCAGTTGTCTAATAGGTTCATAATGTCGGTTAATTTAGATGATTTGAGTTGTTGCTTGCTAGAGAGCCACTCTGTCTATAGAGCAAAGATAATGAAAATCCGCAAACTTCTAGGCACGGGAGACGCGTGGCCGCTCTGCCCTAGCAGGCAGGAAGCACGAGCCCAGGAGGGCGATTGTCCAGAGGAGGATTAGTCCCCAGAGGGGGAGGGCGGTGTGCTGGTCTAGGAAGGTGAGCTTTGACCCGTAGCGGGCGACCGAGAGCATCCATTCGCCTAAGGCATTGGTCAGCGAGCCGAATGAGCGCAGGGCAATGCCGAAGCTACTGAGACCATACGCCACCAGCCCAAGCGGAATGATCACGGCAGAGAGGACAGCCATCGGCAGGCAGGTAAGGATAAAGCTCCAGCTCACGAAGCCGAAAAGATACAGGCACAGCGGGAGTACCAGCACCTGCGCTGCGAGCGTTACGGACAGTGCGCCCCACAGCCACGAGAGGACGGGCTGGCGGAGCGTACTGACGAGGCCATAGATCCATCGCCCATAGAGCGAGATAGATAGTACTGCCACATAGCTAAGCCACATCCCATAGCTGTAGAGGTAGTGGGGCGAGAGGAGGAGCTGTATCAGGGCGCTGGCGGATAGGATGTTTGGCAGGAGGGTAGGGCGGTGTAGCATCTTCCCGCCGAAGTAGATCGTCATCATCAGGGCTGCCCTCTGTGCTGGTACGCCCCAGCCTACGAGGGCGACGAAGAGCCACGAGAGGACAATGAGCATTGCCCAATGCGCCCACCTCGGTATCCCCCAGCGTCCGAGTCGTCCCAGCACGAGGGCGCACAGCCCGATGACGAGGGCTAGGTGATACCCGCTGACGGCGAGGATATGCGCCGCCCCACTGCGGACGAAGCTCTGCCTAAGTGCTCGCGTCTCCGCGTCGCGCTCAGTATATCCCAGAGAGATCGCCGAGAGCAGCCTCTGCACCTCGGGCGTAATGGTCGGCTCGCTCTTTAGGCTCTCGACCAGCTCTAGGCGTGTATGCTCCATCTCTGCGCTCTGCGGGGTCAAGCTTGGGAGACGATCCGTGCGGATCATCATCGTAGCGCACAGCGCGCCTCCGATACCGAGGGCGAAGAGTCTCTGCCCTGTCAGATATACGGCTTGCCCTCTCGCCAGTCCTCGGCACAGGACAATAGAGAGCATGAGACACGCTAGGCTACAGCTAGAGAGGAGCAGTGCTCCCGAGCTGTAGCCTAGCGTGCATAGGTGGATGCCTAGGGCGATGGGCACCAGCACCTGCAGGGCAGGCGTGCGGTGCCACATCGTGCGGATGCTATGGCTGAGGCGGTCGAGCCAGTTCATCCCGAGGCATCGGGTTAAGTGGTTTTGCCTAGAGCTATCGAGATAATTGTCTCAGTCCCTCGATCGCCTTTAGTGGGTTCTGATGCCCGAAGACGTAGCTCCCTGCCACGAGGGCATCGGCTCCAGCCTCTACGAGCTGTGCGCCGGTGGTCGCATTCACTCCGCCATCGATCTCGATAAGGGTAGAGGCTCCACGCTCATCGATCATCTGACGAAGGCGGCGCGTCTTGTCCAGGATACGGGGAATAAACTTCTGCCCGCCATAGCCAGGGTTCACACTCATGAGCAGAACCATGTCTAGGTCTTCGATCACGTCGGTGAGGACCTCGACAGGCGTGTGGGGATTGAGGGTCACGGCAGCCTTCATCCCGGCATCCTTGATGGCATAGATGGCGCGATGCAGGTGGGTGACTGCCTCATAGTGGACGTTCATCGTGTCAGTACCTAGCGCAGCTAGCTCTGCGACGAACTTCATCGGCTCGACGATCATCAGATGTACATCTAGCTTCTTCTCTAGACGTGGCGCGATCGCTTGCAGGATAGGGAAGCCGAACGAGAGGTTGGGGACGAACACTCCGTCCATAATGTCGATATGTAGCCACTCGGCGGAGCTACGATTGATCATATCGATATCGTCCTCTAGACGAAGGAAATTGGCCGACAGTAGCGACGGCGAAACGATTGTACTCATACTCTGTCTATCTCTATAATCTCTATCTACAAATGTACACATTCTCCCCAACAGGGCGGACAGGGAGACCGAAAAAGATAAAGGAGCGCATGTCTTTCCCTGAGACATATGCTCCTTTATCTTTTTCGGTTTCTCTGCCTTACAGGCGGCTGTGCTCGGCTTCGAGGGAAGAGGTGCGGGCAGAGGAGGCTTTGCTTGAGGTGCCGAGGCGGAAGCTACAGTTGAGGGTGATGGCTCGGGATTCACTCTGCCCATAGCTGTAGATGGTGAAGATTTCGGTGGTATTGACAGCATCCCAGCGGTTCGTCCAGAAGATGTCGGTCATGGCGAGCTTGAGGCTTAGGCGGTCGGAGAGGAAACTACGCTGAAGGGCGACATTCACTTTGCCCGTCCACTCGGCGACGTCGGTAGATCCACCGAGCCTGCGCGAGTAGTAGTCGGCATTTAGTTCGCCACGGATGCCCCAGAGGAGCGGTGCAGAGAGCTGTGCCGAGGCGTTCATCCCCCAGCGGGCGCGGTTGAATAGGCGCGTAGGGCTATAGGCCAGCTGGTTCTCTTGCCATAGAGCAGTGGCGGATACATTCATCTGCCAGCCTTGCCCGAGGGATGCGCTCTGCGATGCGGTGAGGGCAAATTGTCTCTGCGCTCCGAGATTCATCGGTATAATAGCGGTACGTCCTGCACCGATGGTGTCGGTCGCGTTGACGAAGTAGTTGCTGGTGTGCGTCCAGCTGGCCATTAGACTGGTGGAGCGGTATTGCCAGAGGAGCTCGGTGCGCCACGTCTTCTGTGGCTTGAGGTAGGGATTGCCTCGCCACGAGCTCAGTCCGTCGAGGGGTTCGTCTATGGGATTGAGCAGGGCGTAGCCAGGTCTGTCAATGCGTCTGCCGACGGAGAGGCTAAAGACACCGACCTTGCCAGGCGAATAGGACAGCATCGCCGAGGGGAAGAGATCCAGGTAAGAGCGGGTAATAGCTGGGTCTTGGGTCTGGGTGATAGGTCTGGTGAGCTGTCCGCGGGTATGCGTATGCTCGGCACGTAGCCCCAGGCTAAGGCGCCAGAGGTCAGAGAGTGCGCCTTCGTACTGGGCATACAGAGCAGATACGCCCTCGCGGTAGCTAAAGTCGCTAGCAATATCGGGCAGGGCAACCGCTGGCAGGGCAGACGGAGGCGTCCCCGTGAGGTCAAATGCTGTGCCAGCACGCTCCTCTACACCCCTGCGGTAATAGCCCGTGACGGAAGAGACCTGAGCATACTTGGCTCCGAGCGACAACTTCCCCGAGAGGAAGGGACGATAATAGTCTGCGCTCACGCCATAGAGGTCGAAGTCTCGCCCGCCATCCGTAGTGTGTCGCTCGCGCTGGTAGCGTTCGCCAGCGGAGATCGCTCCTATGCCGATGGGATTCGCGTCAATGCGGTTGGTCAGCAGGATGTGCATACGTCCGTCGAAGAGGCTTGCGTCTGCCGAGAGGCTTAGGCGTTCGTCGGCATTAGGCTCGTAGATGAGCGAGGTGCTGAGGCTGTATCTATTCGCATGCTGGTGCTGATAGTCGCTATAGGATAGGAGTATGCTGGTGGGGTGTGCCGAGCCGATGTGGCGAATGGTACTGCGGGTATCGACGAAGCCAGGACCATACATGAAGTTCCCCGAGACCTCTGCCCCGATCTTCGTCCGAGGCGTGAGGGTGTATTCGGCTCCGATGGAGGCATTGGTATAGTTGCGTTTGTCCACATCGTCCGAATGTGAAGAATAGAGTGTGCCCTGCTGGTAGCGATCATTACCATAGCGATAGGCGACGTGTCCCCGAGTATGGCTGTATCTCGCCCACACGTCCCAGCGTCCAGTGCGTAGGCTTGCCGAGAGGTCAGCGTTGCCTCTGAGGTGATACCAATAGCTAGCTCCGAGGTTGGCAAGGACATCCAACCCATCGCGCAGGCTACGCTGTAGGACAATGTTGATGAGTGCCCCCGACCCCTCTGCATCATATTGGACGCTGGGGTTGGTCATTAGCTCGATGGTCTTGATGCTTGAGGAGGCTGTTCCGCGTAGTAAGGCAATGAGTTCATCGGGCTTCATCCGTGTCTGCTTCCCATTGAGTAGGATGAGGACGTTATCTCGTCCTGTGAATCGGATGGACTTCCCCACAGGGTCAATGCTTAGACCAGGGAGCTTACCCAGCAGATCTAGGGCGGTCGAGCCCTGCGCGTCGAGGCTCTGAGCCACGTCTAGAGTAATACGCCCAGCACGACGCACGAGGGTGGCGGGCTGCTTCTGCCCCACGACTTGCACGGCAGTGAGCTGAGCGATCTCATCGCTGAGTGCTATTGTCCCGAGGTCAAGGTCTTGCCCCTGGGTGTCTATGCTCTGCGCGTGGGACGAATACCCGACACAGCGAATGTGTAGTGTGGCGCTCTGAGCGGGCGAGGGCAACGTAAACAGCCCCTGTGCCGATGACTGCGTCTGTGCAAGTACGGTACTATCTGCCGTGCTGGTGAGCCAGACGAGGGCGTATTCGACGGCATTGCCACTAGTGTCGCGCACGATCCCTCGGATCGTCTGCGCCAGAGCGGTGCCAAGGCTCGCACAGAGCATGGCACATCCCAGTAATAAAAGTCTAATCTTCATCGTAGTATAATTAATGAAAGCTTAAAGTGCTGTCCGCACAAAGTTAGGAAAATCTCTGGGCTAACTCCACCACTCTCATTCGTTTGCTTAGACGGGTCGGACCAGTCCGACTAGTCCGCCCCGTCCGATTTCTCCAAGGCTTCCAGCACCTCCCAGAAAATGATAGAACTTTTCCCTCAAAAACATTGATGTTTTTCGGGAAAAAGTACCATCATTTTAGGCAAAAACATCGATGTTTTTGCCTAAAAAGTTCTATCATTTTTCAGCCTCGCTAATTGCTTGGTACTGAATGCTTCTTTTCGTTGAATAATCGCAGGCAGGCGTAGACTACACTTTTATGAGGGAGGTTTTGTCTTGTTTCTACACTTTTATGAGGGAACTTTCCTATATGGTCTACACTTTTATGAGGGAAGTTCTTGGAGAACCTCACACTTTTATGAGGGAATATCTCTGATGACGGGTCTCGCGGAGGACGTGTCTGGCGGATGAGTGGCAGAGGAAGGGAATCTCTGTGCGTAGGCAAGCGGTCGGATGTCGCTTGTGCAGAGGAATCTGAGAGATGTCGCGTTGGCGAATTGGAGAATATTGCTTTATTTTGTGCTAAAGATTTACGGCTCTAGAGCCGACATACAAATTAATATAAGCAATGATGGAAGCACCACAGATTCCACAGATCCCCGAGCAGACTAGCGATGCTCGTGTGGTAGAGCATGCCGAACGCTCGGAAAGCACTGCCACCTCTCTCTCCGCAAGCCAGATCGTAGAGCAAATAGCTGTACTCCTGCAAGGCGAGACCCTGCCCGAACGCAAAGTAATCGATGGACTAAGCTACGCATTCGACCAGCGAAAGGCGGAGGCACAGCGCACGAAAGACTCCGCCCTGCAGGAGGAGGTCGAGCTACAGCAGGAGCGTCTGGGAGACTTGCTCCGCCAGTTTCGTGAACTAGATGCCAAGCGTCGCGAAGAGCTCGTAGCTCAGCAGACAGCCAACAAGGAGTCTGCCGCCCAGGTGATGAAGCAGATCGGTGCGCTTCTAGAGAGTACGGAGGAGTTTGGTAAGATCTATACGGCTTTTCATGAGCTTCGTACACAGTGGGAGGGGCTTCGTCCACTCGATCCACAGGACGAGCGGCTCCTGCGCAAGGAGTTTGGAGAGCTACGTGATCGCTTCTATGAACTCAAGAATATCAACGAAGAGCTTCGCGAGCTGGACTTCCGTCACAATCTCAAGGAGAAGCAGGGAATCATCGAGGAGCTTCGCAAGGTCGCTGAGCTAGACGACATCCTGCAGGCGAAGAAGCAGGCAGACATGCTCTCTATTCGCTGGCGCGATACAGGTCCTGTGGCACAGACCGAGCGCAATGCTATCAACGCTACTTATAAGGAACTCTCGCAGGGGATCTTCCGCCGTCATCAAGCCTTCCTCGATGAGAAGAAGCAGGCAGAGCAGAGCAATCTGACCTCCAAGCAGTCTCTCATCGAACGCCTAGAGGCTATGCTCGTCACTCTGCCTACCAAGCGTCGCGAGTGGGAAACCATGACTCAGGAGATCAAGGCGATTCAGAATGAGTGGAAGGCACTCGGCTACGCAGGCAAGGTCAGTGGCAATCTTTATCAGCGTCTGCGTGCTGGGATGGATGCCTTCTTCCATGCCAAGAGCGAGTACTACGCTCGCTCGGCTGGTGAGCTAGAGGCAAACCTCGCCGCCAAGCAGATCCTCGTCGAGCGTGCTAGCCAGCTACGTGATAGCACGGACTGGAATGCTACAGCCGAGGAACTCAAATCCCTTCAAGCCCAGTGGATGAAGATCGGCAATGTGCCAGAGAAGCACCGTCAGCGTATCTGGGAGGAGTTTCGTGGTCATATGGATCACTTCTTCGAGCAGCGCAAGAAGCAGAGCGGTGGCAAGCATGCCGAGGAACGTCGCAACCTTCAGCTCAAGCGCGCCCTGCTCGACGAGCTACGCGCCCTAGAGTCTGACGCGGATGCTACTGACCTATCTAGTCGCCTCAAGGAGCTTAGCGACAAGTGGCAGGCGATCGGTCATGTGCCTTACTCCGAGAAGGAAGCGCTCATGAAGGAGTACCGCGCCCTCAATGATGTACTCTATGGCCGTCTGCGTGGGGATCGCTCACGTCGTCGCTTAGATGGCTATGCCGCTAGCCTCGATACGAAAGCGGGCGATAAGAACGCTCTGCGAGACGAACGCCAGCGCATGGAGCGTCAGCGTCAGCGTCTGCAGGCGGAGCTTCGTACCTACGAGAATAATATGAACTTCCTCAATCTGAGCAAGGGGGCTGCCTCGCTGCTGCGCGATGTGGAGCGTAAACACGAGGCACTGAGCGAAGAGCTTCGCCTCCTTGAGCTAAAGATTGCCGAACTCAACAAGCGCGACTAACCTCCGCTTTTAGCACTTATTGCCATAGCCGAGGGGCTGGACCGTACGATCGTCGTATGGCTCAGCCCCTCGGACTGTATATCCTCTAGAATGTAAGGGTTTGATTTCTAGACAGGGCTGACGCATTAAAAGCTGAGCACGGTAATTTGCTCGGGGGTGCTGCGACTAAGCTTCTTCTGCAGGCGAGGGATTGATAGCCCTGTTTTCTCCCTTAAATGCATCAAGATAAAGAGGTTAATCTTGAGGACA
>JBHACZ010000018.1:0-4545 GCA_041854825.1 Porphyromonas sp.
AGGGACTGTCCAGCGGACTGCACATTGTACAGGTGCTACAGCACGGCAAGGTCGTAGCGACAGAAAAGATCGTACTAGAGTAAGGCTCCAGGCTCTTTCACCTCATCTCACACATAGCCCGAGGGAGAGGTTTGTAATACATCGCCAAGGCGACTTAAGTTGAGTCGCCGAGGGGACTTACAGTAAGTCCCGAGGACGACTTAAGGTAAGTCGTCTCAGCGGTAATATTTAAGTCGCCAAGCAAGGCAATGAAAAAGACTAGCCCGATAGAGTAGCTACTCTATCGGGCTAGTTATTTCTTTATTCGGCGAGGGAGAGCCTAAAGCTCGGGAGTCATCTGAATGCTGATGATGCGAAAGCGCTCTAGCTCGCGGACTGTCAGACGCCATGTGCCAGCCACGACGCTATCGCCAAGGCGAGGCAGATCCTGCTTGATCTCTAGAAATAGCCCGCCCAGCGTATCGACCTCGTCGGCGAACTTACCCAGGTCATGCTCAGAGAGATCTAGGTGACGCACCACGTCACCGATAGCCGTGCGCGCCTCGAAGAGGTAACTTCCGTCAGGGAGACGCTTGTAGGGCAACTCCTCCTCGTCGTATTCGTCGCTGATCTCCCCGACGATTTCCTCTAGAAGGTCTTCGAGAGTAAGGAGACCACTCGTGCCTCCGTATTCATCCACGACGATCGCCATGTGGACACGGCGCGAACGTAGCTCCTCGAGGAGGTCGTCAAGGGGTTTATTCTCTGGGACAAAGAAAGCGGGGCGCATGAGCGACTGCCAGGCAAAGTCAGCAGGGGCATCACGGTGCGGGATCAGATCCTTGATATAGATCAGCCCACGGATATTGTCTTGCGATTCTTCGTAGACGGGGATACGGGAGTAACCGCATTCGAGAGCGAAGGCGAGCAGACGATGATAGTCCCACGTGATGTCTATGTTTGCCATATCCATACGGGGTACCATGATCTCGCTGGCAGTCTTGGAGTAGAAATTGATGATGTCCTCGAAGATCGCCTTCTCCTCTGGCTTACGGTCATCGATAAGATCTACCGCTTGGCTCAGATCATCCATCGAGATGTCATATCGCTCAGGATGCAGACGGCTGGTGATGTGCTTCGTCGAGTTCATCACGAAGGTGGAGAAAGGACGCAGGGCACGCACCACCCCATTCATGATCGGCGCAGAGAAGCGGGCAAAGCGCAGAGGCTTGTCTTGGGCAGCGACCTTGGGGATGATCTCGCCAAAGAGTAGCAGAAGCAACGTCAGCACCACGGTCTGAATGATGAAGCCCAGCGCAGGCGATGCCGAGAAGTCGAAAATATGCCCGAAGCTATAGCTCGTCAAGATGACGATGGCGACATTGACGATATTATTGCCTATGAGGATGGTCGCCAGCAGTCGCTCCGAGTCACTCAGCACACCGAGGAGTGCTGCGTCAGCCGTATGCTCCTCCTCGCGTACCTCATCTAGGTCGGCAGGGCGTAGAGAGAAAAACGCTACCTCGCTGGCAGACATATATCCAGAGACGACAAGGAGCACCCCACTGACACCTAGAGCGATCCAGGCACCGAGTGGGATGCTCTCGCGTATGACGTCTCCTAGTATGGAACTATCCATTCAGTCTTGAAGGAGAGAAAAGATTAGGACTGGCGGATGATACGTGCGCCCAGGGCATTGAGGCGCGTATCGATGTTTTGGTATCCGCGGTCGATCTGGTCAATATTGTGAATCACGCTCGTTCCCTCAGCACTCATCGCTGCGATGAGCAGGGCGATTCCAGCGCGAATGTCGGGGGAGGTCATCGTCGCAGCCTTGAGACGCTGACGCTTACCAAGCCCGATCACATTGGCACGGTGTGGGTCACAGAGGATGATCTGTGCACCCATGTCGATGAGCTTGTCTACGAAAAAGAGACGGCTCTCGAACATCTTCTGATGGATCAGCACACTACCCTTCGCCTGCGTAGCCGTCACGAGGAAGACGCTCAGCAGGTCTGGTGTCAGTCCGGGCCAAGGCGCATCCGCAATGGTCAGAATAGATCCATCCATGAAGGTATCGATCTCATAGCCCTCGTGCCGTGGGATGTAGAGATCATCTCCGCGCTCCTCAATCGTAATGCCGAGACGACGGAAAGCTGCGGGGATAATCCCCAGCTCTGGGATCTGAACGTCCTTGATCGTTAGCTCACTAGCTGTCATAGCAGCCATACCGATGAAGCTCCCGATCTCGATCATGTCGGGAAGCATCGTGTGGACGGTACCCCCGAGAGACTTGACGCCATGGATGGTGAGACGGTTTGACCCGATGCCTTCGATCTGTGCCCCCATGCGCACGAGCATCTTGCTCAGCTGCTGGAGATAGGGTTCACAGGCAGCATTGTATATCGTCGTGGTGCCTTCGGCTAGTACGGCAGCCATGAGGATATTCGCAGTACCTGTCACGCTCGCCTCATCGAGAAGCATGTACTTACCCGTGAGGCGATCAGCACGCAGGATATAGCTCTGCTTCTCGCGGTCATAGTCGCATGAAGCCCCCAGCTCGGTGAAGCCGATGAGGTGCGTGTCGAGACGACGACGACCGATCTTGTCACCACCTGGCTTGGGGAAGACACCATAGCCGAAGCGACCGAGGATAGCTCCCACAGTCATGATCGAGCCACGAAGGGCACGACTGCGCTGGAGGAACTGATCACTCTGCAAGTATTCTAGATTGACCTCGTCTGCCTGGAAGGAATAGCTTCCCTCGCCTTCGTGCTTGGTAACCTTGACGCCCATCTGGCGCAGTAGGTCGATGAGGTTATTGACGTCGAGGATATTGGGGACGTTGTGAAGCGTCACGACCTCAGGCGTGAGGAGTACGGCAGAGATGATCTGCAGAGCTTCGTTCTTAGCTCCCTGGGGCGTAATAGTTCCCGAGAGGCTGTAGCCTCCTTCGATGGTGAATGATGCCATAGGCGCGGGGGTGTATGCTTAGAAGATTTGAATTAATGTCCGACCCTATCGACGACGTGCGTGCTGCTGTGGCTGCTGCTTGAGCTGGCGCTTGCCTACACGCTGTTTGCCTCCGCGGTCGATGGAGTTGGGGTTGATGATTATTTTGCAGTTCTCCGGTGTCAGCATGATTTGCCCTTCGGAGAGTTCATACAGATCCTTGAAGATCTTGAGATCCTCTACGACCTCGCTATTCCAGGTCATGTAGCTTCGCTTCATCTGAGTCGCGATGAAGTACTCCAGCATTGCCCGCTCACGACCCATAGGCAGAGTGCAGACGTGCTGGATCATGCCCTCGATGATATGACCGTAGTAGCGGTAGCGGATCCTGTGACTAGGATATGGCGCAGGCGCTGGACGTGAATTGATCTTCTCCTGCGTGATAGTCCCCTCTGGATAGTCTACATCGAGACGAAAGCCCGAGATCAACGCTAGATGATCCCAATAGACTTGGTCACTATCGGCACGCTCTCTGCGCTCGGGCAGAAGACCAGCCATGGTGCGCACGATCTGACGTGCACAGCGATTGCGCACAGACCGATCCTCGATGCCGATGGCATACTCTACCATCTTCTGAATATGACGACCATACTCAGGCATCGTGATCGCTTCCTGCTTACTGTTGTATTGCTCCTTGATGGAACTCTGTGGTATAATGCTCATTAGGGGCGGATTAGAGTTTCTTCTTGATAGCCTCCGTCGCAGCTTCGAAGCCTGGCTTCTCAAGAAGAGCGAACATATTCGCCTTGTACGCTTCTACACCTGGCTGGTCAAATGGATTCACCTCCAGCATGTAACCGCTGATACCCACTGCCATCTCGAAGAAGTAGAAGAGCTGACCAATGTAGTGAGCGTCTAGACGAGGCAAGACAATGCGGATATTGGGTACGCCTCCATCGATATGCGCCATGCGTGTGCCGAGCTCAGCCATCTTATTGACTTCATCGACACGCTTGCCAGCAAGATAGTTGAGACCATCTAGGTTCTCTGCATCGTGTGGGATGCGCAGTTCGCGATCCGAACCAGCTACCGAGATCACTGTCTCGAAGATGGTACGTTCGCCTTCCTGGATCCATTGACCCATCGAATGCAGGTCTGCCGTCAGATCGACAGCAGCATTGAAGATACCCTTGCCATCCTTACCTTCGCTCTCGCCATATAGTTGCTTCCACCACTCGGCGATATAGTGCAGGCGTGGGTGATAGTTCGCTAGGATCTCCGTCTTGTATCCCTTCTGATATAGGGTATTGCGTGCTGCAGCATAGAGAGCAGAGATATTGCACTCCACCTCTACAGAGGCATCTACCTGTGCCTTCATCGTACGTGCGCCCTCGACGAGTGCCTTGATATCTACACCAGCCACAGCCAGGGGAAGGAGACCCACAGGCGTAAGGACAGAGAAACGACCTATAACCGGAAAGTAGAATTGTCAGATAAATGCAAAACGAATTGTCAAACTGCTGCAAAACGAATTGTCAAACTTTTTCGTGGTTTGGCTCCCTATCTCAGGTTGCTTGATTGCATGATACTTACCAATCAGGGATAACGAGCGCA
>JBHACZ010000019.1:0-18345 GCA_041854825.1 Porphyromonas sp.
TTCGACTTCTTCAATCCCAAGGCAGGTCTCTTCTATCAGTTCACTCCCGCCCACCATGCCTACGCCTCTGTAGCGGTCTCCCACCGCGAGCCCAACCGCAAGACCTACACCGACGCCACGCCCGACACCTACCCACGCCCCGAGCGTCTCGTAGACTACGAGCTGGGCTATGGCTATCAGAGCGCAGCCCTCACCCTAGGCATCAATGGTTACTACATGCGCTACACCGATCAGCTGGTGATGAATGGCAAGATGAGTGACGTCGGCGGTATGCTCCTAGAGAATGTCCCTGACAGCTATCGCCTCGGGCTAGAACTACAGACAGCCATTCGTCCTGTCAAGTGGTTACGCCTCGACGGTTCACTGGGTCTAAGCCAGAACCGCATCGACAAGTACCACTATTACTTCTCTGTCTACGACGCTGCATGGGAATGGAGCCACCTCCAGCAGGAGACCTACACAGGCACCACCATCGCCTACTCGCCCAGCGTAGTGGCATCGGGCGCACTGACCTTCATGCACTCGGGCTTCGAGGCATCGCTTCGCTCGCAGTACGTCTCTAGCCAGTACCTCGACAATACGCAGAGCGCAGAGCGCATGCTCGACGGCTATCACGTGATGGGGCTTGGGCTAAGCTACGACATTCCCCTCACCCTCGTCAAGCGCTGGAACGTTAGTCTCCAGATCAACAACCTCCTCGACACCCGCTACTCAAGCAATGGCTATGTCTACGACGCAGGCATCGACGCAAGCGGTGTCATCTACAGCGACCTACGCCTCTATCCACAGGCGGGGATCAACTTCCTGCTCGGCACGACCCTAACGTTCTAGACCCCTCGATGGCTACGGCTAGCCCTTAGCCACACGCTCCGAATACTTAAGCTCCCCATACCTGAGCTCAGCAATCTGCGCGGGTGTGGGGAGCTTCTGTAAACAAAAGGGCGAGTGCAGCGCTTATTATAGGGACTCTACAGACGAAAGAGAGGCGGACGGCACTCGCTGACCCAGCGGATGCCGTCCACGACATTATTTATGCAAGACGAATTGAGACAATGCCCCATTTGATTTTTCCCCTACTGACGATGCTCCTCGGCGTCGGCTACAGTAGCTACCATATCTGGACGATCCTCCCACTGACGACAGGCTACCGTATCCTTGCCATCGTGCTGTGGATACTGCCGCTCGTGATGCTACTTACACAGTTCGCTGTGCGAGATCTCCCGATGGAGGTCACACGGCTGTTCTACATCATCGGTTCGGCTTGGGTCTTCGTGCTTCTCTATGTGGTGATGATTTTCCTCGTGCTAGATGTCGCGCGGATCTTCGTCCCTGCGATTCGCCCGTTTCTCTCGGGTAGTCTGTATGGCACGCTGGGCATTACGCTCTTTCTGCTCGGGATCTTCACCTATGGCAATGCCCGCTACCACGACAAGGTGCGCGTAGCCCTAGACATCCCCGTAGCGCGTACGCTCAAGACCCCACTCAAGGTCATTGCACTCTCTGATCTACACCTCGGCTACACCATCGGGCGCGGGGAACTAGCCACCTGGGTCGATATGCTCAATGCTGAGCAGGCCGACCTCATCCTCATCGCTGGCGACCTCGTGGACGGCGACACCCGCCCCCTCATGGCGGACAGTGTATGGCAGGAGCTTGGTCGCCTACAGGCACGCCTCGGCGTCTATGCCTCCCTAGGCAATCATGAGTATATCGGCGGTGAAGCCCAGCGAGGTGAATTCATCTCGCGCACAGGCATCACCCTGCTACGCGACTCCGTCGCCACCATAGGCGATGACCTCTATATCATCGGGCGAGACGACCGCACCAACGGGCAACGCGCCACGACCGCAGAGCTGGTACGCGACCTCGACCCCAGTCGTGTGCGCATCCTCCTCGACCACCAGCCCTACGCCCTCGACGAAAGCCAGCACGCAGGCATCGACCTTCAGATCTCGGGACACACCCACCGCGGGCAGGTCTTCCCGATCAACCTCATCGTAGACAATCTCTACGAGCAGGCACATGGCTACCTGCGTCGTGGCGACACGCACTACTACATCAGCTCGGGGCTAGGCATCTGGGGCGGAAAGTTCCGCATCGGCACGCAGAGCGAATACGCCGTACTAACGCTCAGCGGCTCACGCTAGCACCCGCAGACAAGTCCCCCGCCACCCCTGTGGCATCTCACTCACATTAGGAGGGATAAATACCCCTCCTGCCCGAAGATTTCTTCAATTCACGTCGTGCTCTTTACAGAGCACGACGTGAATTGTATAGAGCACGTCGTGAATTGTACAGTTCACGACGTGCTTTCTAGTTTGCTTTCCTACTCAGCCCTAGAACCTCCGCCTTATCCCATTGCGGCCTACCACCCGAGCATTCGAAGATCTCTCGCCTGCACACTCAGCCAATATCCCCCCGCACCCATGCCCTGCCTCCCCACTAGCCAAGACCTTTGCCCAGCCTCTCTCCAGCTATTTTGTTAAGTAAATGCAGGCATTTACTTGACAAAACGACCAAGGTATGCCATAGAGTAGTTAAGGAGAGGAATGAAACTTTTATGTTACCTTTGCATCAAATGGGATATAGGACTATTGTTATCTATGGGGATCATTTTGAGACCTTTCTCTCCGCTCAGCGCCCGAAAGTACAAGAGAAGATTCTCCAGACACTGCGCATCATCGAGGAGGTGGAGCGTATCCCCTCGATCTACCTCAAGCATATAGAAGGTACAGCAGGACTATTTGAAGTCGGGTACAATTCGGATCAGACATATTCCGTGTGTTCTGCTTCTTTGATGCGGGAAAACTAGTTGTCTTATTGGGTGGCTTCCAAAAGAAAACACAAAAGACCCCGAGGAGCGAGATAGCCCGCGCCGAGGCTCTGATGAGAGCATATTACAACGAAAAAGACGAGAGATAATGATGAAGACAAAGACACTTGCCGAGCTTGAAGACAAGTACATCGGCACTGCAGGCACTCCTAGACGTGACGCCTACGAACAGGAGCTTGCCGATATGCGCATTGGATTAATGATCCGTGATGCACGACTACAGCTAGACCTTACGCAAGAGGAACTTGCAGAGCGTGTGGGCAAGAAGCGGTCGTTCATTTCTCGCATCGAGAGCAATGAAACAAACATTACCCTACGCACCCTGCGCGAAGTCGTCGAGCACGGCTTAGGTGGACGCCTTAGCATCGGTATAGAACTTTAGTATCCAACGGCGAAGGCACATCCCAGAGATAGCATCAACGAATAGCGACCAGCATAGAAGGGTATTTATCCTCTAGGCTGGTCGCTGTACCATTACCGTCGATACGCTCCTCATGCTGGGAGAGCTGTAGGAGCTTCAGCGGAGAATGATTATCTTTGTGCATTAGAGATTTGGATTGAGATGGCAGACAACTATATCGTCTCGGCGCGCAAATACCGCCCAGACACCTTCGCTTCGATAGTGGGGCAGGGTGCTATGTCTTCGACTCTGCGTACAGCTGTGATGCAGGGGCGAATGGCACACGCATATCTATTCTGCGGTCCGCGCGGTGTCGGGAAGACAACCGCAGCACGCGTGCTTGCCAAGACGATCAACTGCCTCAACCTCTCATCCGAAGGCGAGGCGTGCGGAGCGTGTGAGAGCTGTCGCGCCTTCGAGGAGCAACGCTCCTTCAACATCTTCGAGCTTGACGCTGCGAGCAATAACGGGGTGGATGACATCCGTACCCTCACCGACCAAGTCCTCATCCCGCCCGTCATCGGTCGGTACAAGGTCTACATCATCGACGAGGTGCATATGCTCTCGGCTGCGGCATTCAACGCCTTCCTCAAGACTCTAGAGGAACCGCCCTCCTACGCCATCTTCATCCTTGCTACGACGGAGAAGCACAAAGTGCTCCCCACCGTTCTCTCGCGCTGTCAGATCTACGATTTCCGCCGTATCACGGTGGCAGATATCACGGTGCATCTGGCATACGTTGCCCGTAGCGAAGGGATTACAGCAGAGGAACCAGCCCTTGCCCTTATCGCTGAGAAGGCTGATGGCGGTATGCGTGATGCCCTGTCCATGTTTGACCGTGTCGCGAGTTATGCACAGGGGAATATTACTTATGAACATACCCTTGCCTGTCTCAACGTCCTCGACTATACCTACTACACCAGGATCGTCAGTGCGCTCGTACATGGCGACTACCAGGGTGTCCTTCTGCTCCTAGACGAATTGCTCGGTAAGGGCTTCGATGGGCAGGTGATCGTCGGAGGATTAGCAAGCTTCATGCGCGACCTGCTCGTCGTACAGCATCCCGACACGGCACACCTCCTAGAGAAGCCTGCGAGCATCACCGCCCTATACATCGAGACGGCACGCCTCGTCTCTCCCGCTGCCCTGCACCAAGCCATCGGTGCGCTCGTGGCATGCGACCAGCAGTACCGTGCGGCGACGAATAAGCGTCTGATCATAGAGCTGACTCTGCTCAATCTCTTGGCTAGCTTCGCTCCCTCCGCCCTAGGCCAGCAACCCCAGCAACCCACTACACCCACGCCACGTCCTGCCCCTACGGTGCAGTCCGCTCCCGTGGCACAGCCTGTAGCTCAGCCTACAGCGCCGACGGCTCACCCCGCACCAGCACAGACAGCTCCTGCGCCCACCCCCGCTCAGTCTACAGCTGTGCCAGCATCTAGCGCACAGCCTGACACTCCAGAGCCTGCGCCACGCGTACAGGTAGCACGCCCCCCGATAGACGAGGGGATGCAGTCTACCCGCCAGGCATTCCGCTCCCGCATGTCACGAGCACATGCAGCAGCGTCAGCGACCACAGCCCCACAGGAGATAGAGGTCGTCGTCGAGGAGCATAAGAAATTTGACGAGACAGATATGCAGCGTGGCTGGATGACCTTCGTCGATCGCGAGATCCCAGAGGAGTCGATCATCCTGCGCAGGACGATGACCCAGTACTACCCCACGCTCACGAGCCCCACGACAGCAGAGGTTTGCATCGTCGACTCGCCGACGCTCATCGATCCCGTCACCGAGATCCTACCACAGGTCGAGCGCTTCATTCAGCGCTTCATTCACAATACTGACCTACGTCTATCCATTCGCCCCATCAAGACTGAGGTCGTACGTATGCCCATTACCTCCGTAGAGCGCTACGAGGCAATGGTCAAGAAGTATCCCGATATCGATCGCCTGCGCGAGACCCTCAAGCTTCACCTACGCTAACCCTCACCTGCTGTGCTCGTCATCATCTCACCTGCCAAAACGTTCGCCACACGTGGCAAGCGCCCCCTGCCCTCCGCTCCGTATGAGACAGAGCCTAGGCTGGTGTCGCTCGCTCAGCCGATCATCGAGACGGCGATGCTGATGGATGACCGCGAGATGCAGCGCGAGCTAATGCTCAGTCCCAAGCTCTCTGCCACTGCCCGACTAGACTGGAATGCCTTCGTCTCAGGCGAAGGACGATCGGGATGTGCTGCCGAGCTGTACTCTGGGATGGTCTTTCGCCAGCTGGGCGCATCGCAGTTCACTCCCGAGCAGTGGCAATACGCCGAGGAGCATCTATGTATTTGCTCTTTCGTCTATGGGTTACTACGCCCGACGGACGTTATCCGTCCCTATCGAATGGAGGGGACTGTAAGACTTGCCAGCGGTCAGCGGATCTTCGACTACTGGCGCGACATCCTTACGCCTCGACTCATCGAGCGAGGCAAACTCCTCGGCGGGACGCTCATCTACCTCGCCAGCGAGGAGATGAAGCAACTCTTCCACTGGGAGCAAGTCGAGCAGGCCCTGCGCGTCATTAGTCCGACCTTCCTCGTGCGCCAACCGAGTGGGGCGCTCAAGCAGATCGTCATCTACACCAAGATGGCGCGCGGACAAATGACCCGTAGCATTCTCACCGATCGCATCACAGACCCCGAGGTACTCCAAGCCCTCACGCCTCAAGGCTTCGCCTACCATGGAGTAGGCGACGAGGCGGGTCAATGGATCTACACCCTCGAGTAATTCGCATTCACCACCGACGTGTACCACCGCCAGCTAAAGGACCTTCGACACCACCTCTCCTCCCGAGAGTTACGTGCCACCCTGCTACTAGGAGTCATGATGATCCTCCTAGGGGCAACGGCTGTACATGCCTGGCACCACCGCGACCTATCTCCGCTCACGCACGAATGTGCTACTGACAGCCCACGTGACTGCACCGCAGACGACGAAGCCTGTATATATTGCCATTTTACTCAACCTATACTCTTGATGACAGAGTCCCCCACGTTTGCCACGGCTTACGTGACGCTCTTCGCCTTAATGCTTATAGTCTGCAGTATTCGGCTTGTCATTCGTTCGGTAGATCGCTGTAGTCTGTCGGACCCTCCGAGCCTCCACGGCTACGCTGATGGCAGGACTCTGATCAGCTGCTAGGCTCTCGTGCCTATCGCTCACAGACAACCAGACCAACCAAACCAGTTCCATATATAGGAGCGGTACTCCGAGCGCCGTGCGACCTGCAGACGCCCCTTCACCAGCGTACCCCCTACAACCAAGTCTATACTATATGCCGTGGGCAGAGTCTCAATGAATGAGACCCTGCCCACAGCTATTTCGTATGGGAATGAGTATCTTTGTGAGAAAGAATAATAGAGATGATGGATACAGACTTCGATATACGAGATCAGAGGGCTCTGGAGCAGGAGCAGGACTACGATCGTGCCCTGCGACCGCTGTCATTCGATAGCTTCAATGGGCAAGACAAGGCAGTCGGCAACCTCAAGATCTTCGTCCAGGCAGCCAAGATGCGCGGAGATGCCCTCGACCACGTCCTGCTATATGGACCTCCTGGACTGGGCAAGACGACGCTCTCACATATCATCGCCCAGGAGCTAGGCGTAGGCATCAAGGTTACCTCGGGGCCCGTCCTTGATAAGCCTGGAGACCTCGCTGGTCTCTTGACTTCGCTAGAGCCTAATGACGTGCTCTTCATCGACGAGATCCATCGCCTAAGCCCGATCGTCGAGGAATATCTATACTCTGCGATGGAAGACTATCGCATCGACATTATGCTGGACAAGGGACCCAGCGCACGCAGCATTCAGATAGACCTCAATCCCTTTACCCTCGTGGGAGCTACTACACGCAGTGGGCTACTGACGGCACCGCTACGTGCCCGCTTCGGGATCAATCTCCATCTCGAGTACTATGATGTGAGCACGCTCTCGGGGATCCTACAGCGATCGGCAGGCATCCTCGGCACGCCATGCTCCACCGACGCTGCGCAGGAGGTAGCAGGTCGTAGCCGTGGCACGCCCCGTATTGCCAATGCGCTCCTACGCCGTGTGCGCGACTTCGCCCAGGTCAAGGGCACGGGAGCTATCGATCGCGATATTGCCTGCATGGCGCTCGAAGCTTTGAATATCGACCGCTACGGGCTAGACTACATCGACAACAAGCTCCTGGGGACGATCATCGACAAGTTCGCAGGCGGTCCCGTAGGACTCACCACCATTGCCACCGCCCTAGGCGAAGATCCCGGCACCGTGGAGGAGGTCTACGAACCATTCCTTATTAAAGAAGGCTTCCTCAAGCGAACACCCCGCGGACGCGAAGCCACCGAATTAGCTTATATCCACCTCGGGCGAACGCCTCGCGCTACGATGCCCGACCTATTCGACACCCCCTAACGCTCGCTATGTCTGGGATCAAATCTCTTGTCAAGGACACTGCTATCTATGGACTAAGCACCGTAGTAGGCAAATTCCTGAGCTGGCTCCTCACATTCGTCTATGTGCAGGTGCTACTACCAGAGGAATTCGGACGAATGACCAACCTCTACGCCTGGACGGCTCTGCTGATGATCGTGCTGACGTATGGGATGGAGACGAGTTTCTTCCGCTTCGTCAGCCGGCATGAGCGTCCAGGGCTGGTCTATTCTACGGCATTGAGCTCGCTAGGGATCACCTCTTCGCTCTTCATCACACTCGGTGCCCTCTTCCTCACGGATATATCTGCCATGCTCGACCAGTCGGGACACGAGGCACTGGTGTTGATGCTCATTATGATCATCGCCCTCGATGCTTTCTGCGCCATACCGCTGGGGTATCTCCGCTATGCGCAGATGCCGTGGAGGTTTATGTTTGTGCGCATGGGCTTCATCCTGCTGACGATCACGCTGACGCTCTTGACCTTCTTTGTCGTACCCGATCTATCGGCGACGATGCCAAGCCTATTCGGCTGGTACGACTCTGCCGATGCACTGTACTATATCTTCGGGATCAATCTCATCGGCTCCGTGATGCAGCTCCTGATCCTCGTGCCAGCGATGCGGGTAAGGCGAGAGTTTTCGTGGAGCCTGCTCACGCAGATGCTTAGCTATGCCTGGCCGATCCTCCTGCTGGGACTAGCTGGTAGCTTCAACAATCAAGCAGACAAGATCCTCTTCCCACTCCTTTTCGACGACCGTACCGAGGGAGACGCTCAGCTCGGTATCTACAGCGCGTGCTACAAGCTAGCGGTCATCATGGTACTCTTCACCCAGGCGTTCCGCTATGCCTACGATCCCTATGTCTTCGCCCGAAGCAAGGAGGGCGAGACGTCTGCCAAGGCTGCCTATGCCTCGGCGATGAAGTACTACCTGCTCTTCACGCTCGTGATCTTCGTCGGCGTGATGGCAAGCCTCGACCTGCTCAAGATGCTCATTGCACCCGCCTATCACGCTGGGCTGGCGGTCGTCGCTCCTGTGATGGCAGGGCAACTAATGTTCGGGATTTACTTCAATCTCTCTCTCTGGTACAAGCTCACCGACCGCACCTACTGGGGCGCAATCCTCTCTCTCGTGAGCTGTCTCGTTACTGTGCTGGTGATCGTCGCAGGTGCCGAGCGGTACGGATTTATGGCTTGTGCATGGGCTTCTGTCCTGTCCAATGCCTTGATTATGTTCGTGAGCTATGTCCTCGGGCAACGCTATTATCCCATCCGCTATCCACTCGGAGCCATGGGACTCTATACACTGCTGGCAGGCGGAGCCGTCGCGCTCGTGCATATCATCTCTACCAATGTCGATAACTTGTGGATAAAGCTCGCCCTCGGAGGGATCACGACGCTCGCATTCATCGCTGTGATCGTCACAAGAGAGGTACCACGGACGGCGTTCGTCCAGTTCCGCAAGCGCATTGGACTATGATGACAGCGACGGACATCGCCCGCATCATGGGACACGTCGCCCGCTACCGCGACGTTAGTCCAGACAGGATACTCCTAGGGAGCTATCGCGACATCCCTATGGAAGATCGGTCAGCTGTCGCGACCCAGCTACAGCTCGCATCCCTCCTAGGGCGCAAGCTCCCCACATGGAGCGAAGCTGGGGCATTCATCCCCTCGGGGCTCAATCTCGAGCAATGCTCCAGCATCCCGACGGCGGCACTCAAGCGTCAGCTCTTCGTACGTCCCGAGGACACTGTCCTAGACCTTACGGGAGGGCTGGCGGTGGACTTCTCCGAGATGATCCGCGAGGCAAGCCACGGCATCTACCTAGAGCAGAATGCCCATCTAGTCTCCGCTACCGAATACAACCTCCCGCGCCTGCTCCCGCACCAGCGCTATACCCTCATTCACGCAGAGAGCCTCCAGCACTTGCCCGAGATCCTCACCACTTCCTCCCCCTCGCTCATCTATGTAGATCCAGCGCGCAGAGAGGGCGACGACACCTCACGCCGTGTCTATGCCATCGAGGACTGCACGCCGAGCCTCTCCGCCCTCGAGTCCATCCTATCCGATGCCCTCACGGACAGCTACGCCCCGCGTCTCGTGGTCAAGCTCTCTCCGATGCTTGATATCAAGCATACGCTACGAGCTCATCCTCTCGTGCGAGAGGTATATATCATTGCCGTGCGTGGAGAGGTCAAGGAGCTACTGCTAAGCTATGACTTTGCTCAAGGCACACCGCTAGAGCTGGAGGATATCCCTATTCACACGCTCGATCTCAGAGGAGAGGTCATGCATGAGTTCGCCAGCACCTACCGAGACGAAGCCACGACACCCCCCCGCTATGCGGACGATCCCGAGGCATATATCTACGAGCCGAATGCCGCGATCATGAAGTCGGGGCTATTCGCTACGCTTGCCGAGCGATACGAGCTATCGGCTCTGCATCCTCATTCGCACCTCTACACGGGAGCAAGGCTTCTGTCCGAGTTCCCTGGGCGTGCTTTTCGTCTAGAGGAAGTTATTCCGTTTGCCTCGTCGAGCCTCAAGACCCTGTCCAAGCGTCTACCGCGAGCCGACATCTCGTGTCGCAACTTTCCCCTCACGCCCGACGCTCTGCGCCGAAAGCTCCGCGTCTCCTCCTCCCCGACTACCGTGCTGATGGGGACAACCCTACGAGACGGGCGCGAGGTACTCCTACACCTCACCCGAACGATCTAGCTCCAGGGCAAAGATAGCGACAGAAGGATATAGAGGAAGGGTTTGCCCTTGTATCCTCTATGTCCTTCTGTTTCCATATCTCCTACCACACGAGCAACAAAAAGCAGAGAGGCTATCCGAGCGATCGGATAGCCTCTCTGGCTGCTTTGTCGTCTCCAATCTAGCGTTCACTAGAGAGACGTGGCTCGCGTGTGCTTTACTCTTAGAGAGCTGCAGCTACAGAGTCTACAGTCGCAACAGCTGCAGTAGCAACAGAGTCTACAGTAGCAACAGCCGTAGTAGTAGTAGCTTCTACAGCCGTAGCCACAGAATCCTGAGCTTCTTCAGCCTTCTTAGTAGCTTCGCCGCAAGATACGAGCGAAAGCGCAGCAACAGCCGCGAAAAGAGTTACGAATTTCTTCATTACTTTGTTCTAAATTAGTGGATTTAGTTCTTAAATCGAGACAAAGGTATGGAAAGTTCTGATTCCCGCAAAATATTTAGCGGGAAATATTTCAGCACTTATCTAATGCGCTATAAATCAACACCTAAAACATGGCGCGAATACGCCTCAAAGCCCGTACGAAGGCATCAATCTCCGCCCGAGTATTGTACATCGCGAAGGACGCACGGGCGATAGCAGTGTATCCATAATGCTCCAGAAGCGGTTCGGCGCAGTGATGCCCCGTGCGAATAGCTATGCCCAGCTGATCGAGAAGCGTCCCGAGATCAAAGGGATGGACATCCCCGAGGGCGAAAGAGAGCGTTGCCCCCTTATGCTCGGCAGTCCCTAGGATACGTGCATCACCGAAATGCCCAAGTAGCTCGGACGTAGCATAGCGGATGAGGTCGTCCTCGTGGCGAGCGATGGCATCGATCCCGATACCCGAGATATAGTCTAGGGCAACCGCTAGAGCATGCGTGCCGACGTAGTCGGGCGTTCCCGCCTCGAACTTGAACGGAAGCTCGTTGTACGTCGTCTGCTCGAAAGTCACCCGCGCGATCATCTCCCCGCCTCCCATATACGGAGGCATACGATCTAGTAGGTCTTCACGTCCATACAGTACACCTATGCCCGTAGGGCCGTAGACCTTGTGCGAACTGAAGGTATAGAAGTCTGCCCCGAGTGCCTGCACATCCACCGTAGTATGCGCTATCGCCTGTGCCCCATCGATCAGTACAGGGATCTCACGAGCATGAGCCAGGCGAACGATTTCTTCTACTGGGTTGATCGTCCCGAGGACATTACTCACGTGCGTGACCGCCACGATACGCGTCCGCTCACAGAGCAAGCTCTCATAGTGCGCCATATCCAGCTGGCCACGCTCATCGATCGCGATGACACGCAGGCGTGCGCCTCTACGCTGAGCCACCATCTGCCAGGGTACGATATTGGCGTGATGCTCCATCGTGCTGATGATGATCTCGTCACCTTCGCCGACGAACGCCTCCCCGAAGCACGTTGCCACGAGGTTGATCGCCTCGGTCGTGCCACGTGTGAAGATAATCTCCCGCTCGTGGCGGGCATTGATGAAGCGTGCCACCCGAGCGCGAGACGCTTCGTGGCGGGCTGTAGCGAGCTGACTGAGATAATGTACACCGCGATGCACGTTGGCATTCGCCGTCGTATAGCTCTCGGTGATGGCATCAATCACACAGCGGGGTTTCTGCGTGGTAGCGCCATTATCAAAGTATATGAGCGGTCGCTTGTGTACGATGCTCTCTAGTATCGGGAAGTCGGCTCGGATAGCCTCTATATTATACATATGATCTGAACTGTCTTATTCGTCCTTATAACCTCCAAAGTTAATCAATTGATCGGAGACCCTCCGAATGCCCTAGAATAACCCAATGCTATAGAAAGACATAGAGGCAAAAGAAGAGAAGACGCTAGCCCTCTCTCGCACCCTCTGTGTATCTTTCTACTTCAAGCCTTCCGATAACCTGCGAAAAATGATAGATGTTTTTAGGGAAAATGGTGGATGTTTTTGCCCAAAATGATAGAACTTTTTCCCGAAAAACATCGATGTTTTCTGGGAAAAAGTTCTATCATTTTCTCCGAAGGGTTCTAGCCCCTCGATTTAGTACACTACCAGCTCGCGCAGTAGCTCGGCATCGATGGCATCATTGAGCCTGCGGATGAGCGTCATTCGATCCAGCAGAATACCCTGCTTGACCGCAGGCGAAGAGACGCGCAGTGTAAGTACTCCGTCCGAGATCTTGCTACTGGTAACATAACGCATCACGGGTCCGAGGACATTAGCCAGCTCATTTAGGGCACGCTGCTCCAGTACGCCCTCGTGCAGATCGGTATCCTCGCTAAAAAGCTCGCGGATGGCTTCGCCGAAAGAATAGGTCTGTGATCGCTTCATCGTGGGAGAGAGTTGAGAGGATAGAGACAGGGTCTAGGAGATCGTGAGTGCAGTGACATTGCCCCGATCCACAGAGAAGAGGCGATAATCCTCTCCCCAGCTGTGAATGATCTCATCAAGATACTTGCGGTTGGTATCGGTCAGGAAGATCTGCCCGAAGTCTTGCCCCCCGACGAGGGCAATGATACGGCTCACGCGCTCTGCATCAAGCTTATCGAATATATCATCCAGCAGAAGCATCGGACGTTCACTGCTCATGAGGCTTAGCAGACGATACTGCGCGAGCTTGAGACTAATGAGGAAGGTCTTACGCTGACCTTCGCTCCCTACCCGACGGATCAGTTCGCCTCCCAGCGTCATCACGAGATCGTCACGATGAATACCCACCGTCGTATAGCCAACGATGCGATCGCGCTGGCGCGCCTCGACCAGCAAGTCGTATAGTCGCCCCTCGGTCGCTAGTAGCGCACTCTCATAACCTAGCTCCACCGCATCCGTTTCCTCGGCTATAGCGGAGTAATAAGCAGAAAAGTGGGGAGTGAATTTCTCTACAAACTCGCGACGCGCCTGCCATATATATTGCGCCAGCCTATCCATCTGCACATCGTAGAGATCGAGCATGGCATCGCTTGCCGCGGGCGTTTTGAGGAGGCTATTGCGCTGCTCGAGTGCCTTGTGATACTGGGCTAGAGCATTCATATAGGCACTATCCTGCTGAGAGAGCTGCATATCGACGAAGCGACGACGCTCTTCGCTCCCGCCCTGTATGAGCTGGTAGTCCTGCGGAGAGACAATCACGAGCGGGAAAGCTCCGATATGGTCAGAGAGACGGTCGTACTCTTTCTTATTACGCTTGAGGATCTTGCGCTGACCAGGGCGGATCTGCAGAAGCAGTCTCCGCTCGTCCTCGTAGGTACTGAGATAGTTTCCCTCTAGAATAGCCGCCTCTGCGCCTCTGCGCACGGCCAGGCTGTCCGTGATGCCTAGATGACTCTTGGTAAACGAGAGGTAGTGCAGGGCATCAAGGATGTTGGTTTTGCCCATCCCATTCAGACCAATGAAGGCATTTACCTTCGGCGAGAGGGTGAGGCTAGCCGTAGCAATGCTCTTGAAGTTGATAATATTCAGCTGGCGGAGTATCATCGCTAGAGGCTGTGAGTAGGATGACTAAGCAGGTCGGGCAGGAGCTCTGCCAGCACCGCCATATTAGGAAGGACGAGATCAGCACCCTCACCCCAGAGGACTTCATCGGGCAGAGGACCCGTATTGACGGCTATGGTGAAGCAACCAGCTTCATGCGCTGAGCGTACACCACGGGGTGCATTCTCCACCACGATGGTCTCGTGCGGGGCAACGCCTGCACGCTCCATCCCCATCAGATAGGGCTCGGGATGTGGCTTGCCGTAGCGAACGTCCCGCCCCGTTACCATCCTCTCGAGAGAGAATACCCCAGGGAAATTTGCCTCGAGCTTACCAAGGAGCGAATCCTGCGAACTACCTGTCACCAGCACACGTACCAGCGGAGACAATAGCTCCAGCACACGCTCGACATCGGGGATCAATGCTCCCTGATTGTACTCTGTGAAAAGTCGCGTCTTCAGCTCATATATCGTGCGAACCTCATCTGCCGTGGCATCACGTCCGTGCGTACGCTGCATCAGCAGACCAATAGTCATCGATCCCGTCTGACCCTCCATCATATATACATCCGCAGCATCCATCGCAAGGCCACTCATATGAGCTGCCTTGAGCCACGAACGCTCATGAATAGGCATAGAGTCATACAGCACACCATCCATATCTAGGAGCGCCGCACGGGGAGCAAACCGCGCCCCACTCCTAGCTTCGTATGCCGAGATCCGAGTCTTAATATCTGTATTCATACCACAAAGATAGCTATATCCCCACGAACCGCCCCGACGACTCCCGAGACTGTCCCTCAGAGCAAGCACAAAAAGAGAAGCGTCGTAGCTCCACGTGGGAAAGCTACGACGCTTCTAGAGTTGACTCACAAGGATTCGAACCTTGACAAACAGGACCAGAATCTGTTGTGCTACCATTACACCATGAGTCAGTTCCGATTTTCTGAGTGCAAAGGTACGCAGATTTTTCTATTCTGCAAATCCTCAGATGAATTTCTTCTTGCCTTATGGGCTAGAGCATTGAGCTATAACGCTATTCGAAGTCTAGCTCGAACCGAATATCCTCAGCAAACTCACGCTGAATGGGTGCTTCGCCCACACTCCATCCCTCCAGCACGGGGTGCTTGCGGAGCTGGTCAGCAATCTCGCGGTCGGTGCGAAGCCAGCGCTTGAGCATAAGCAGGGCAGATCGTTGCTCAGCAGAGATCAATTCCTGCTCCACATCGCCGAGACACTCCAACGCTGCAGCCAGCAGGCGGGTACGATGCTCCGCCTCCGTCACCACATAGCCACGCGAGAGGTGGCGCGCTAGCGTCGTATAACCTATAGCGCGCAGGTCAGCGTACTCATCGCCCGAGACGATCCATGCCTTCGCCCACTCGGGAGCCACAGGGATGCGATCCATCAGATACTTGCAGAGGCAGTCCCGTAGCTCAGGATTGGAGAAAGACGCAGAGGCAATATGCGTCGCCTCAGCGAAGGTAATCTCCTCAGCTGGGAAGATCATCATCCCCATCAGCCTTAGCTCGCGCACGTCACGGCTTAGGAAATAGCTTGCCAGCGCCTTGCTCTGAGGTAAGGCTGATGCTCTGCGCTCGATATACTCCAGCGTCAGCCCGAAGTTGATCCCGTAGTGCAGACCTTTCTCCCGCATAGAGGACGAGACGACACCGTCCATCGACGTACGAAGTCCTGCACGAACATCCCGCGCGATAGACAGTAGCTCTTCGCTAGGTCGTGGATCGCGCATGTATTCCATTGCCGTAGGGTCGAGAGGCAGGGTAGCATACTCTCGGCTGTAGCGGAGCATTTGCTCAGCATAGCCCTCAGTATAGTCAATCGCTACATCACTTATCCCGCCCAGCGCGTCCCATACGAGTGAGAGGCGGGGATTGACGAAGCCACGATAGGGAGCTATATCCAGCATAGCATAACGCTCCAGCACGGCATCGTGTAGCTCGGGATCAATATCGATGGCATAGCGCTCGACGAGCGTACGTGCAGCTGCGTGGTCTCCTTCGCTCTTGATACGCTGGATCTCTGCCAGAAGCTCGGCAATGTATCCTCGCATTGCCACATAGTCACGCACGATGAGCTCGATGCCTCGTAGCTCTACTGCGCCCGAGCTAGCTCCTCGCTCCAGGATGTAGCGAGCGATGAGGGCGCGATTGCGCATATGCGCCTCCTCCAGTACCTGCCCGCGGGGAATACGCACGAGCTGAGTGACCGCCCCAGCCAGGACGTAGCGATAATAGCACGCCTGGTAAGCCTCCGCGTCGGGGAGCAATCCCAGCTCCACGAGCCGAGCGTCCGCCATATAATATAGAGCGAAGAGGTCAGCGCGTGCCTCCTCGATCGTCGAGCCGTACGCCCCGAGCGCATCGGGAGATACACCAGGGAGGAGCTGACCAGAGCCGTGTCCGAGACATTCATGCAGGTCGGTATGCAGTTCCTCCGTGATACCTTCGTAGCGTGATAGCATCGCGCGGACGGATTCATCAGGGATGAAGGCGGCATCCATCCCATTGCTCGCCGAGGCAATGCGATAAGCCTCATGAATGTTGTGGATCGTTACGCTCTTGGATCCATACTCTGCGCGGATCCAGTCGGCGTTCGGCAGGTTAATGCCTATTGGTGTGGCAGGATAGGAGTCTCCGCCAAGCATCGCCACCGTCACGACCGAGGCAGATACACCCACAGGCTCAGCCTTACGGAAGCGGTCATCGATCGGCGCATGGCGCTCGAACCACTGTGCCTCACGGCAGATAATCTCCGTACGCTCGCTTGCTTTCTCGTCTCTGATATGCACTAAGCCCTCCCAGCTCCCAGTCATCCCGAGGGGATCGCTGTAGGTCTCGGTAAAGCCATTGATGAAATCCACCGTGACGGCGGTGTCCTGTACCCAGAGGGTGCAGAATTTATTGTACGCACGCAGGTCTCCCCCCTTGTAATACTCCACGAGGGCAAGCAACGCCTCCCGCTGTGCGGGCGTATCGACATAAGCAAGGGCAGCCTTGAGATGGGTCGATATACGATCGAGGGTGCTACCATAGAGCCCACGGCTGTGATAAATCTGTTCATAGGGTACGCCGTCGCCCGTGAGCGTCAGGCGTGTATTAAGCCCATAGCTCGGAGGAGCCTTGCGATCTTCGTCGCTCGCCTGCGCCATTTGCTCGGCATAGAATGCCTCCACGGCTGACTGCTTCATGCCTCCAGCATACATATTGATCGACGAAGCCTCGATCAGATCTGCATCGCCCGATTGCTCGGTGAGCTTAGGCGAACGCTCAGGGTCGAAGATTTCATCTAGAATATCCGCCAGCTCATCCCCCACGCACTCGAGTAGAAGCATCCGTTCGCGCTGGAGATAACCGATAGCACGCTCCAGCAGCCCCCGCGTAAACTCGGGAACGAACTTGTCACTTCCATAATGGTGGTGCAGTCCCGAGGCAAACCATACCCTATATATATACGTCTCGAGCTTGCTCCACTCCTCCGAATCCACCCCTTCCTGCGAATGAGGATAATGCTCATACACTGCCTCAAGGATGTGACGGATGCGCAAGCCGTATCGACTATGCTGATCCCAGAGAATGTCTCTCCCCGAGAGTGTCGCCTCTGCGAGGTGATACACCAGCAGTTTGCGCTCTAGCGGTAGCTCCTCGAAGCCCTCGACCTCGTACCTTAATATCTCTATATCCGCAAAGCGTAGCACGCTCTGCCCATTGACCCCGTGAGGTCTCGTATGATCTATATTCATCATCTGTCTGTATTGTGCGCATGCGGGCGGATTCTTCACATGCCATCGCCCGACGCTAGGCAAAGATACTCCCTATTCCTCACTCCACCACTACGACACTTCCCAGAGACCAAGCAGAGAGACACACCCCCGATAGCACCATACTAGCACTCCGAGGGTGTGTCTCTGCACACTACTAACTCTTGATACTCTAGGTTCGTCCCTAGAGGTTGCCTCCTTCTTTGAAGTCTTCGATTGCTGCCTCTGCTGAGAGCGTCGCGAAGATATTGCATACATTCGTAAGCAGTATCATTTCTGCCACAGGACACTCATAAGGAAGTAAAGATTCGTTCATTGCTTTATCCTATTTTATAATAACTCGCATTCGTTTCTATCCATCTGCATCAAGTGCTCTAACGCTCTAAACAACAGCTCTACAGAAGAGAATCCTGAAGCAAAACACTCAATACACCTGCAAAGGTAGAAAAATAAATTATGTAAACATTTATTTTCGAGTATTTTATTCCAAGGATTTACAAAACACGACCATTCTCATCTAGAAATCCAGGGCTGACGCATTAAAAAGTTGCTAGCTTTGTAGTCGTAAAGCAAAAGCTAAGTATAAACCCATAACTATAACAAGCATATGTACGCCCAACTACTGAATAGCCTTCGCCTAGTCTCGGATCCACGCAGAGACAGAA
>JBHACZ010000020.1:0-5408 GCA_041854825.1 Porphyromonas sp.
ACCGCATCAAAATATAACTAGCTGATTATCAATAATCCCTTCTTCCACTAAAAGGAGGGTAAGATGAGGTGGAGTGTAGAGAACCTATCTGACAATCAACATCTTAAGGATAATTGATAAATTTGATGCGGTTGCCCTGCAAGACTTCGCCTCCATAAGAGAACGACTCACTCGAACAGAATAGCTACACCTCCAAGCGATCGATCTCTGCAAGCCAAGCCTTGGCGACTGCGTCGCTCGGCATGCGCCAGTCTCCACGAGGCGAGAGGCTGATGCGACTGACCTTGGGGCCATCTGGCATGCAGTTGCGCTTGAATTGCTGTGCGAAGAAACGACGGTAAAACTCACGCATCCAGCGCTTGATAACTTGCCCTTCGTACACACCCTTGAACGCCACCGAGGCTAGGTAAAAGATCTTGCTCGGGGCATAACCATAGGCAAGGAAATTGTATATAAAGAAATCGTGCAGTTCGTAAGGACCTACTATGTCCTCGGTTTGCTGGGCAATCTCACCCGCTTCATCCGTTGGCGTGAGTTCGGGGCTAATGGGCGTGCCTAGGATGTCCATGAGTACAGGGCGCACCCCATCTCCTAGACGGGCGGTATCGGCCAGGTGGCGGATGATATGCTGTATGGAGGTCTTGGGAAGCCCGCTGTTGATAGCGTACATCGACATGTGGTCACCGTTGAACGTGCACCATCCTAGTGCCAATTCGCTCAGATCGCCCGTACCGATAACGATTCCCCCCACCTGATTAGCCACATCCATAAGGATCTGCGTGCGTTCGCGTGCCTGGCTGTTTTCGTAGGTGACATCGTGTAGCTCGGGGGCGTGCCCAATGTCTGAGAAATGCTGTAGGGTCGCCGCCTTAATATCAATGTCACGAACCGTAATGCCGAGATGGCGCATCAGTTCTAGAGCATTGGCATAGGTGCGTCCTGAAGTGCCTAAACCGGGCATTGTGATGCCCACAATGCCCCAGCGGTCAAGACCAAGGAAATCGAAGGTAGCCACCGTCGCCAGCAGAGCAAGCGTGGAGTCTAGCCCTCCCGAGACACCAATGACTGCCGACTTCGTCCCGATGTGGCTGAGCCTCTGACTCAGCGCGCAGATCTGCATGTCGAAGACCTCTGCACAGCGTTCGCTGCGCTGATCTTCAGGCAGGAAAGGGTTGCGCTCGATGTAGCGCGTTATCCCCTCAGACTCCTCTGCCGTACGCAGTGAGAAGGGGATCTCGGTGAGTAGTCCGCGCTGAGTGTGATCCGACACAGAAGCTCGGAAGCTACTATTCTGCAGACGCTCGCTCTGTACACGCCCCACGTCAATATCATTGACCAGCAGACGCTCTTCTCTGACGAAGCGGGGCATCTCCTCGACAATGCGGCCGATCTCTGCCACGAAGGCTTTGCCCGTATAGACGACATCCGTAGAGCTCTCGCCGTAGCCGCACGAGCAGTAGACATAACCACAGAGATTCTGACTAGACAGGCCACTAATGAGCGAACGCAGATAAGCATGCTTACCGATACTCTCATTGCTAGCAGAGAGATTGAAGATGATATGCGCCCCGTAGAGAGCCAAGCGCGTCCCTGGAGTATAGGGCGTCCACATATCTTCACAGATCTCGATACCAATGGCGACATCCCCCGAACGGAATAGGAGGTTGTGACCAATGGGCACCTCAAGCCCTGCGATGCGCGCCATAGTAAACTGCAGGTCACGGGCAGAGGAAAACCATCGTGCCTCCTGGAACTCTCTATAGTTCGGCAGATACATCTTGGGAATAGCCCCGAGGATGCGTCCCGCCTGGAAGGCTACGGCAGCATTGAATAGTTTCTCCTCTACCCGAACGGGCATACCAACCAAAACGAGGGCGCGCGTATCTGCAGTCACCTCTACGAGATGGCGCAGCGCCTGCTCCGCTTCGTCGATGAGGAAGGGCTGAAGGAATAGGTCTGCACAGGTATAGCCCGTAATACATAGCTCGGGGAAGGAGACGATCTCTACCCCACGAGCGTCTGCCTGACGGACAAGATGCTCTATGCGCTCGACATTGTACCGACAGTCTGCCACACGTACGAAAGGGACGGCGGCAGCGACTTTGACGAATCCGTGTTTCATTGCTCTATGATTTTAGCTTGCTAAGACTAGACCCTGGAGAGTAGTCTCATTATTTGTCATTAAGTTCTTGAGTATGCTCGAGTAGCCTTCTATTGTACAGGACTGTACTTGAGGATGCATACACCCAGTGCATCCAGCTCTAGCGAGAGTGGGGCGTAGGGAGTAAGGGCGGAGATGGAGCTCTCACCACTTAGTAGGTTCACACTGCGCAGAGGGGTATTAGGCGTGATCCCCACAGAGCTTAGAAGCAGATTGGTAAGGCGGAGCTGGATCTTGCGTGGCTCGTGAGCGAAGTTCGCCACCACCAGCACTACCTCTCCATCGAGATAGCGCAGATAGCTCAGCACACGATGTCCGTCATAGTCTGCAGACTGTAGATAGTTGAGCCCGTGATAGTCTCCTCGAGATAGCACCTCCTCCTCACGTGCTAGAGTAAGGATACGACGATGATATTCTAGAAGCGAACGCTCTGCCTCAGTCAGCTGAGTCATACGATAGCTCTTGCCCAGTCTCCGAAGCGTATCTAGCTGCCAGTAGTCAAAGATCGTCGTACGGCCATCACATCCACTAAACCCCTCGGCATCCATGCCACACTCTCCTAGCTCCTGAGCGAAGTAGAGCAAGAAGGGGTTGCGACCACTTAGGGCAGTAGCCGCGAGCGCTGGGCGTGCCGCCTCTGCATCCCCAGCGAAGAAGTCTGAAGCTATACGTTGCTCGTCATGATTCTCTAAGAAGTAGCACATCGCTCCCTGCATATCTCCTACAGCGTCGCGAGCTGGATCGAAGGATGAAGCAGAACATTCGCCCCGTACGATGGAGCGCACAGTGTCGTACACCCCGACCTTGTCATACAGATAGTCAAAGCCCGCCTCTAGATACCCTGCATAGCGGTGTGGCTGATATATCTCTGCAAGGAAGAGCAAGGATGGATACTCCTTGCGAAGTGTCCCAATTGCCCATTGCCAGAATGCCTCTGGCACCATCTCCGCCATATCACAGCGGAAGCCATCTACCCCCTTGCTTGCCCAGAAGCGCAGGATGGAGAGCATGCGACGCCAAACAGCAGGCACAGGATCGGCGTGCAGAGCATTGTCTCCCATGTAGTCTACGCCATAGTTGAGCTTGACGGTCTCGTACCAGTCGTGTGCGCTAGGATAAGGGGAAAAGCAATCATTGCCCGTAGCACGCGCGGGGTATTCACGATAATCCCCTGGCGTAGGCATACGGAGCTCTTGACCAGGGAAGTAATAAAAGCAATTCGCAGTATCAAAATGCTTAGAAGCATCATCACCCACGCCAAGATCTACGACACCCTCGGGAGCAACGTCCGAAGCATAAGTGCGGGCGACATGATTGGGGATGAAGTCCATCAGCACCCGAAGCCCTGCGGCGTGAGTACGCTCGATCAGCTCTTCGAGTTCGTGCATACGGTGGGCGACATCATTGGCTAGAGACGGAGCGACATCGTAGTAGTCGCGCACAGCGTATGGCGAGCCACAGCGCCCCTTGACGATCTCCTCGGGATCTGGAGCTATACCTGCGAAGGGGGTAGTCGTAGCGTGCTCAAGCAACCCGACATACCAGACATGTGTACAGCCTAGAGACTTGATATAGTCAAATGCTGCAGTGTCAAAGTCTGACATCTTACCGACACCATTCTGCTCTGCAGTGCCTCTTGGTGTCATCTTGCGTCGCGTGCGGTTTCCCCACAGTCGAGGCAACACGGAGTATATTATTATCTTATCCATACTACCGCAAAGATAGTGATCTTCCCGTACCCTACGCTCATGCTTGACAGCGAACGAACTAGGGAACACCCCAGGTCTCACCTAGACATCCGCAAGACACTGACGGGATCATTGCCAAGCAAGAACGCCATGAGCTACATCGGAGGGCTGAGGCTACGGTGCGACAGCCCGCATTGGACTGTCTGAATACTTCCCAATACTAGAGATATTAGTTCGCATAACCATAGATAGCAGTTACACGAGTACTCGGAAGTTTGTATACGGCTGTTCGGGAGTTTACTTTCATGTCTTACGAAGTTTTTCTATATATCTGTCCATGCGAATGCCTAAGCATATAAGCATTTGCATACCATAGACATATCTATTAACCGTACACGTTGGATGTTATGCCTCATAGTCACAGCCCAATCTACGACACCATCCCTAGAGAAATATCTTTAGGCTTGGGATCTTCGTGTCCTAGGATAGCCACGACGAAGAGGCATTCACACAGCGAAGGGTGCTGGCTAACCTTTTACGCCCAAACTGCACTCCTCCTGCGCCTTCCCCCACCCTCTACCAACCATCAAAGTTTCTCACTTATGACGCGCTATCATCTCCCATTACTATGCTTGGCTCTCTTATTATTGGCCGGCATATCCAGCTGCAAAGACAAAGACTCTAACCCCATCGACCCTCCCATCGATCCTACCACGACAGAGCAATACATCACCTTAGCTCTCCGCGGTAGTTATGATGCCTACGACCTTAAGGCTCTATCTGACTTAGAAGGCGAGTTGCGTGACTTCAAGATTCGCGGAGCAGACCAAGGCATGCGACCACCTGTCACGAGTGATGGAGCCACAACCGTCAAGCTGAACCTCTTCCTTCGTCAGATGGGCAACCCCAACCCAATAACCATCGTAGCCGATGCCAATGTAGAGCATACACCTGCAGGTTCATACCGCATCACCCTACCAGAGACAACCTTCTCCGTAGGCGCACGTGACCTATCAGCAGGAGACTGGTATTGCTCTGGCATCGTCACTAATAGCGCCGATGTCGCCACTGCTGGGTCTGGAGAGGTCACCATCAGCGCACAGAAAGTAGCTCAGACGACTCCCGCCGAGCTTAGCTCTGGTGTACAGTCCTCTATGGTAGGAGCGGGAGAGCAGCTCACTGCCGATGGGGCATATGTGCCTGTCGGATTCGGATGGAGAAAGCTTGAGGTTAGCTCTTCAGGCAAAGCGACCCTGATACCCAAGCTAAAGTTCGAGCCACTAGGCTTCTGGATCCACCTGCGCATTGCCAATCATCTTGCAGAGGAATATATTCGCTATGGAGGCATTTATATACATGAGGCTCCATTCTCTCTGCGCGCTACGCTCGATGCCAAGAAAGCAACCGACGACGACCTGCGTCGTGGTCGCAATCTGCCTGCCATAGGCGCAGAGAGACAGACGCATGTCCTGTCTTATCTACCTAGTGATAGCTATGCCGAAGACAAGGACTTCATCACCAAAGCCAAACGAGTGGAAGCAAACTCCGCATGCACTGAT
>JBHACZ010000021.1:0-32412 GCA_041854825.1 Porphyromonas sp.
GCGATGAATAGGATGTCACACAATCTATATTTACAGCGGCCTAATACGCGTGGATCTGGGATAGTCTCGAAGTATTTCATGCTTACAAAGATAGCGCTTGTATTTTGATGCGGTTGCCCTGGTTTGCCTTGTGGCTATGATTATTGTTCGTATTTTTGCACGCAAATTGCTCATGGTCTGTCTTGACGTGAGCAGTGCAAGACATTAGATTAGAATCTGGCCTATGCCTACTAAAAATAATCGCCGTCGGAGTACTCTTCGGCAGATGCGCCTCGTCTCTATCGGTACGCTCGTTGTAGCACTTTTTACCCTAGGGCTTATCCTTGTGACGCGAGCCTTTGTCCTCGGGGCAGAGCAGGGAGTTAAGGAGAACATTAGCCTAACAATAGAACTGACAGGAGATAATCCCCGTCAGCAATACGACTATATGGCAAAGGAGCTTGACCGCATAGCTGCCGTCAAGTCTCTTGCCTATATTGATGCTGATGAGGCAGCTCGACAGATGACTGAGCAACTGGGAGAGAATCCAGTAGAGGTGCTCGGGTATAACCCGCTTATATCTATGGCACGTCTCTCGCTTAAGGCAGAGTACATGAATGCCGATAGCCTTGCAAAGCTTCGTCATGAGCTCGGACTTCTCGGTATAGATGCTAGTCTCGATTACCGTAGTGACCTTGTCGAGGCTGTCGAAGGGAATATGCGTAAGGCCGAGTATGTCCTCTGGGGCTTGCTGGTATTGCAGGCGATCTTCGCTTTCATACAGATCAATAATACTACGCGTTTGATGATCCATGCCGATAGGCTCAAGATTAGAACGTTAAGTCTCGTGGGTGCATCACCGTGGTTTGTCCGTAGACCCATCATTCTTCGGAGTATGTGTGATGCACTGATAGCTGCTGTCCTCGCTGTATTATTACTGGGGGGGGCTGTGTATGCCCTAGAGTCTGCTCTGTCTATGTCGCTCATCCCTGTGCTCCAGATCGAGCATATTCTTGTGTCGATAGCAGTCTTACTTATAGTAGCAGTGCTCGGGGGAATGCTTGCCTCTATGGGAGCCACTCGTCGTTATATCCGAATGGATGGTAATAAGATCCACCTCATTTAAGACCCTGAGCAGTCAGAAACAGAATACTCACTTACTATGCTATATAATAGAACAAATTACTTGCTAATCACCCTAAGCGTCATCTTGATCGTAATAGGATTTGGTTTGATGTCTGGAGGGGGAAGTGATGACCCCAATGTGTTTAACCTTGAGATCTTCTCTGCACGACGTATCGTGATAGCTCCTATAGTGTGTCTAGCAGGCTTCGTGCTGATGGTCTACGCTATACTTGCGCGTCCAGGACAGAGTGCCGAAATGCAGGATGACACTACAGATTCACACTAAGGGTACGAGGATAGATGACTATACTAGAGAGCGTTGCCCTAGCGATCGTTGAGGGTTTGACAGAGTTCCTTCCAGTATCCTCCACTGGGCATATGATGCTAGCACAGGGTGTGATGGGTATGGAGAGTACTCCGTATCTTAAGGCGTTCACAGTGATGATCCAGTTCGGTACCATTCTTTCGGTGCTGGTGTATTACTGGAGGCGTTTCTTGCCAATCGAGAGCAATCGCGCGAGCTATGGTTTAAGTGGATTTAACCTATATGGGTTGATGGTGCTGGGCTGTATACCAGCCGCAGTGCTGGGGCTATTGCTCGAGGATTATATAGATGCTTGGCTGGGCAATTTGTGGATTGTCGTGGCGATGCTTTTCCTCGGTGGTCTCGTGATGATATATATGGATTCTCGTTTTGCCAATGCTAATCCTCGCGAGGTAACGCCTCGTAGGGCACTGACGATCGGTCTCTTTCAGTGTATTGCAATGATCCCAGGGGTGTCACGTTCTATGGCGACGATATTCGGAGGGATGCAGCAGGGACTTACTAGAGCACAGGCAGCAGAGTTTTCATTCTTTCTCGCTATTCCCACGATGTTTGGGGCTACAGTGCTCAAGGCGTATAAGCTCTACAAGACCGAAGGGGCTATGATCTTTGCTGACAACTGGGATACACTTCTCATTGGCAATGTGATAGGATTCGTTGTGGCCTTGCTTGCTATCAAGTATTTTATTGGCTTCGTGAGTCGCTACGGCTTCCGTCTCTTTGGATACTACCGTATAGTTATCGCCATTGTCTTTGCCATTCTCATGCTGATGGGTGTGCCTATTCAACTGAACTAGGAGAAAGAGTATGAAGGAATTGAAGGGCTCGATAGACCTCGTAGCAGGAGCCACTGTATATCTTGACAAACCTCTAGGGTGGAGTAGCTTCGCTCTAGTAAATAAGTTTCGCTATTTAGCGACACAACATTTAGGAGGTCGCAAGGTGAAGGTCGGGCATGCAGGGACACTTGACCCTTTAGCTACGGGGGTGATGATCCTCTGCACCGGTAAGCACACCAAGCTTATAGAGGGACTCCAGCATGGAGACAAGGAATATATTGCGCGTATCAAACTCGGAGCGACGACACCTACCTTCGATCTAGAGAGTGAACCTGATGCCTTCTTCCCCATAGAGCATATTACCCGAGAGGGGATAGAGCAGGCTCTGCAGAGCTTTGTCGGGGAGATAGATCAAGTTCCTCCTGTGTTCTCTGCTTGTAAGATCGGAGGACAGCGTGCCTATGATCTTGCACGTCGTGGAGAGGAGGTTGCGTTAGCTCCTAAGCGTATTCACATCGCAGAAATAGAACTGCGTGACTTCTCCGGGGATGAACTAGAGCTGCGTATCCTCTGTGGTAAGGGGACATACATTCGTTCTCTGGCACGAGATCTCGGTGTGGCGCTCGGCTCGGGAGCTCATCTCATTGGACTGCAGCGCACTCAGGTAGGGTCAGCGAGATTAGAGCAGTGTGTCTCTCTCGAGAAGATACCTGAATGGCTAGAGCGGTATGTGATACCGACTCTAGAAGATGACAATAACAAAAAATAAGACTAACGACAAGGATATGAAATTATCAAAGTTCAAGATTGATCTTCCCGACAACCTCATTGCCAAGAAGCCTGCATTCTTTCGCGACGAGTCTCGTCTGATGGTGCTTTATCGCCAAACAGGTGAGATCGAGCACAAGGTGTTTAAGGACGTGCTGTCATACTTCGACAAGGATGATGTGTTTGTATTCAACAATACACGTGTATTCCCCGCACGCCTCTATGGCAACAAGGAGAAGACCGGTGCACAGATCGAAGTGTTCTTGCTTCGTGAGCTCAACAGCCAGTTCAAGCTTTGGGACGTCCTCGTAGATCCCGCTCGTAAAATACGTATTGGCAACAAACTCTATTTCGGCAAGGACGATAGTATGGTAGCGGAGGTCATTGACAATACTACCTCACGTGGTCGTACCCTACGTTTTCTTTTCGATGGTACCTCTAAGGAGTTTCGCAAAGCACTCTTTGCTCTTGGAGAGACTCCACTGCCTAAGTATATGAATCGCAATCCTACTGCCGATGATGTAGAGCGCTATCAAACGCTCTTCGCGACAGAGGAAGGAGCTGTGGTCGCCCCAGCGGCGAATCTGCACTTTAGTCGTGAACTACTCCTGCAGATGGAGATCCGAGACATTCGCAAAGCCTTTCTCACTGTGCACAATGGTCTGGGGAACTATCGCGATATTGATGTGGAGGATCTGACTAAGCACAAGATGGAGAGTGAGCAGATGATCATCACTCGAGATTGCTGTGTGGAGGTGAATAGGGCACGCGACCTTGGTCGCCGTGTATGTGCAGTGGGTACATCGACACTCCGTGCTATCGAGACGGCTAGTGCTACTGATGGACATCTCAAGGAGTATGATGGCTGGACGAATAAATTCATCTTCCCTCCCTATGACTTTGTAGTCCCCGACTCGATGATTACGAACTTCCATATGTCTAAGTCTACGCTGCTGATGATGACCGCAGCCTTCGGGGGATATGAGCAGGTGATGCATGCCTACAGTGTAGCGATCAAGGAGAAGTATCGCTTCGGTGCTTACGGGGATGCTATCCTCATCGTCTAACTACATATAGAGTATCAGCCTATGCCCACCGTATATCTAGCTCTCGGAAGTAATCTTGGAGATCGACATGCCCTACTAGATAGTGCAATAGCGCATATTGGGCAGGATGTCGGTAGGGTAAAAGCTGTATCGAACAGATATGAGACGGAGCCTGAAGGCTTCGTCTCTTCTTCGTCTTTTGTCAATGCTGTCATCGAGGTTGATACGGAACTGGAGCCTCTAGCCCTTCTTCGGGCGACTCAAAGGATAGAATGTAAGCTTGGTCGTAAAACTAAAAGTACTGCAGGGCAGTATTCTGATCGTCCTATAGATATAGATATATTGCTTTATGGCGATCAGAGGGTAGAGACTCTAGAGCTTACGATTCCTCATCCTCATATATCAGTGCGCCGTTTCGTTCTCGAGCCTCTATGCGATGTATTGCCCGATAGCCCTCTTCCGCATATAGGTTACACTGCTCGTCAGTTATACGGGCGTATCGTGGAGTCTTGTGCCCACTATTATATTAGTGAGTCGTATGATCCTTTCTACAACATTGCTTTGGAAGATTATCTGTATCACGAGCGTCGTGATCTTGGAACGGTATACATGCTCTGGGTTAATGCGCCATCAGTCTTCATGGGGCGCTATCAGTCGGCACGTGCGGAGACAGATTTCGCTTACCTAGAGGCTCAGGGCATACCTGTGTTGCGGCGTAGCTCCGGAGGTGGTACTGTATATCACGATGCTGGCAATCTTAATTTTACTTGTATCCGTACGTCTGTGGGTGCAGAGGGCTTTGACCTTGTGGGTTTTCCACAGCCTATTATTTCGGCTGTTCGTAGTCAAGGAATTGAGCTCACTTTGACATCGCCACGTGGAGACCTACGCTATCAAGGGTTAAAGGTCGGTGGTTCGGCAGAGGCTACTCGTCGAGGACGAATGCTCTATCATATGAGTTTACTGTTCGATGCCAATTTAGAGCAACTCGAGCGTGTGCTGGCAGTGCCAGAGGTGACGGCTGAACGTTCGCGTGTTCCTTCGGTGCGTAGCCGTGTGTGCAACATTCGCCCTCTACTCTCCGAGGATATGGATATGGCAGGCTTTCGTTCGCTCCTGCTCGAACATATTGGACGCCAACATAGCGAGCTAGTGCCGATCGAGCTATCGGAGGAGGCAGAGCATTATATCAGTCGTATCCGGCAGGAACGATATGAGTCTCCCGAGTGGATACATTCATCTATAGGTCGTAAGTAGATATGAGAACAGACTGGATTGACTTCTCGGCATTTCTTGCCTCCCACTTTCCTGGGCGTAAGGTTCAGAAGATTACCCTGACGGCGGGCTTTAGTTGCCCTACGAGGGACGGCTCTGCGGGGAGAGGTGGCTGTACGTACTGCAATGTCAAAAGCTTTAGCCCCGCCTTTGCCCATCGGCAGAGAAGCGTTACAGAGCAGATAGAGGTTGGAATAGAATTTTTCGCCCACAAGTATCCAGAGATGGAGTACATCGCTTACTTTCAGTCCTATACCAATAGCTATGGGGAGGTGGATGAGTGCATGCGTCTGTATGAGGAGGCTCTGGCACATCCACAGGTTGTGGGCATTATCATCGGTACTCGTCCAGACTGTATGCCTGATGCTCTGCTTGCCCGTCTGCAAGAGCTCGCTCGTCGTACCTTCATTCTCATAGAGTATGGTGTGGAGAGTACGATAGACCGCACACTCGATCGCATACAGCGAGGACACTCGTGGGCTACGAGTGTAGATGCTATCCGCCGTACACACGAAGCTGGTATCCTCGTCGGGGCACATCTCATACTCTGCCTACCAGGAGAGAGTCGGGATGAGATACTTTCCCACGCTGACCGAATAAATGAGCTGCCGATCACGACACTCAAAATACACCAGCTTCAGATCGTGCGGGGGGCTCTGATGGCTACAGATTATGTCCGTGACCCATCGGATTATCACCTGCCTACAGAGAGGGAATATATAGAACTCTGCCTAGACTTTATCGAGAGACTACGTCCAGATATAGTCATAGAGCGCTTTGTCTCTCAAGCTCCTCAGGGTATGCTTATCGCTCCTCGCTGGGGGCTCAAGAATTATCAGTTCACGCAACGTATCCGCATGGCTCTTGCGGAGCGTGCTAGAGTGTATCAAGGGTAAGATCGCTATGGGGAAGATGCTCAAGCGGCTTAAGTCTATCCGCGTGCCACGTGTTCTTTTTCGCGCTACACGGTATGTGCTACACCGCAGAGGTGATGGGGTGCATTCTCCTTTGGCATTTGATGTGATTCGCCAAGTTTATCGCAATCCTTATCCTTTCCTTGCTTTCGAGGAACTTGGGGCAGCTTTTGACGCGGCACGACGGAGGAAGAACTATCGTTCGCTGATTCACCAACGCAAGGTAGCAGAGACTATTTTCCGTTTTGTGCATCGCTTCGGCAGGGGGGAGATTGTTTTGCTGTCTGAGCCAGATACCTTGCTTGCGCCTTATTTATTGGCTACAGGCAAAGGGATAATTCGTTTCGGAAGTATTTTTGAGGTGCAGTCATTACCCGAAATTACCATTATCGAGAGTATTCAATTCGATGAAGTAGCCTCACTCAAGGAGCTATTGGCTCAGCCACGCGTACTATCGGAGGAAGTGAAGATGGTGATCCTAAGCAAAGAACATCCCTTGGTGCGGGAGCATCTCTCGCATTTGCGAGGGGCGGCACAGCCTGTTGTGATTTTTGATACACTAGAACTAGAGGTTTGGCTGTGGCGTTCATCTTTGACAGAGGGGAGATACAAGGTTTTCAGTTAGAATAGACATTATAATATTATAGCCATATGAATACAGAGAAATATAAGCTCTACACCAAGGGTGGAGACAAAGGTAAGACCAGCCTCGTCGGTGGTAAGCGTGTAGACAAATATAATATTCGTATTGAAAGCTACGGGACAATAGACGAATTGAACAGCTTCATCGGCGTTCTGCTGGGCTACGAACTCGAAGAAGAGGATCAAAAGACGCTAACCTGGATCCAACACAAACTCTTCTCCGTAGGGTCATATTTGGCGACTGATCCCACGCAAACCGAGATTCGTCTAAAGAGTCGTGTGACAGAAGAAGCCATTGTGCGTCTGGAGGGTGAGATTGATCGGCTAGATGGCTCAGTGCCTCCGATCAAAGCCTTTATTTTGCCTGCGGGTGGAGCTATTCCTGCCGCAGCGCATGTCTGCCGTACGGTCTGCCGTCGTGCTGAGCGCTGCATTTACCGTGTGCATGCAGATGAGCCCGTGGAAGCTCCAGTGTTGCAGTACATCAATCGCCTAAGTGATTACTTCTTCGCATTAGCACGCAAGGAAAATTACCGCCTCAATGGCGAGGAGGTCACGTGGCGTTACGAGCATGACTAATCGATAACGAATAATTATCTTTGTAGGGTAGACAGGAGAGAACTAAGACAGTAGAGTCTCGTGCTCTGGTTGTCTGCGAGTAATCACAGTAAATGAACGAAAGCAATGGCAAGCAAACGAAAGCTCAAGAAAGAGATCATTACGGCATCCGCCTCATTATTTGACGAGGCACTACTGCTCCGTCTCTTTGCAGATGCAGAGGGCAAGGCGAGCATAGAGGAGATAATGGACGATATCATAGTATTCACGGATGACTCGCTACGTCGAGCGCATCACACAGATGGTGCGGACAATCCCAGGCTCGTACGTGCCTACTATCGTCGCCTCCGCTCAGATATAGAGATAGCGGTAGAGAAGTTCGACGAGCGTCTTACTACAGTACTTGAAGCTCTGTAATCGCGCGCTCCCTCATACGAGTAGATGTGTTTAGGTCTCGGCAGACAGCACTTTCAGATGTATTATCCCGTCACGCGGGATACAGATATGTCTAGAGGTGCGGTTAGCCGAGATCTTCGTCTATTTATAGTAATGTACTAGTCGATGTCATCGTATAGGTCTCTAAGCCTCTCTACCTGGAGCATTGCCTGGGGGGGGATTCTACTGGCCATAGCTAGTCTTGTGCTGCAGTTCCTGTCTCGGACAGACCTGGCGCATCTACTCTATGATGCTATTGGGTTAGTGCCTGTAGCGCAGGCTCATCCTCTCCCGCTATGGATTTGGCTTCTTGTTGGTGTGATTGAGGTGCTCGGGGGTGTGCGCTTGATGGACTATTATCAGTTACAGGACAAAAGCCAAGCCATGCTCTCTATCGTGGGAGCTATTTCCCTTTCGTATGTTTTCTCGTGGGGCGCATCGCCGCTATGGCTACTCGCTATGCCTGCCATGCTTCTTGGATTAGTCGCTCAGGTCTCCAGCTACCACAATGTGTCCTGCCCTGGTCACTACTTTATTCAAGGGCTGGCCATCGGTGTGTTGTCTCTGATACAGCCTTCTCTCATACACCTTCTTTGGATACTCGGCATCGCGCAATATGTGCTCGGGAGTCTTAGCCTCAAACATATTGTCGCCACTCTTCTAGGGCTTGGGATATTTGGGGTCTATCTGCTGCCCATTCTTTACTATATGGAAGGTCTTCCTGGGGTACTCTCAGCCTCGGAGCAATGGTGTAGCTCAGCGATAGATTTTCATTATGCCTTCTCCGCAGGGGTATCCCCTCTAAGAGATATTCCCTATCTCGTACTACTTACTGTCGGTGCGGGGCTGGCTCTAGGAGTGCGCTATGGTGTACACCAGGAGGGAGTGTTCGAGAGAGACAGAGCTATGCTCTATACCGTGTGGCTGGTACCATTGCTCCTGCTGAGTCTTTTTACGAGAGGTGCATCGAGCTTCTATACCTCGATGGCAGTGTTGCCGATGATGCTTCTAATCTCTAGGCTCCTGATTTATATACCTCGTCGGATGCAGGGGCGTGTGCTTCTCATTCTGGGAGTCTTGCTTCTGTTGCTATTGCTCTTCCCATTGTCCTAATCAGATATAACACTAATCATATGAAGTCAGATATCGAAATCGCGCGTAGTATAAATCTACGTCCCATCACAGAAGTGGCTCAGCAGGTTGATCTCTCTGTCGAAGATCTAGAGCCCTATGGACGTTACATTGCCAAAGTTCCCCTCGCACTCGCCACCGAACGCCCAGAGCGTGCGAAGCTCATCTTGGTCACTGCCATCACTCCTACCAAGAGTGGTCTAGGCAAGACGACTGTCTCTATTGGTCTTGCACTCGGGCTAAATCATATCGGTCGCCGTGCTGTCGTAGCCTTGCGTGAGCCTTCGCTTGGGCCTTGCTTTGGCATGAAGGGAGGAGCTGCAGGTGGTGGCTATGCTCAAGTGCTACCCATGGAGCGTATCAATCTGCACTTCACGGGGGACTTCCATGCGATTACTTCGGCGCATAATATGATTACTGCACTGCTCGATAATTACATCTATCAGAATCGTGCAGATGGGAGCAAGGGACTGCGCGAGGTATTGTGGAAGCGTGTACTGGACGTTAATGACCGCTCGCTGCGCAATGTTGTCACGGGTCTCGGTGGTATGGTCAATGGTTTGCCCACAGAGAGTGGTTTTGACATTACACCCGCCAGCGAGATCATGGCGATCCTATGCCTTTCTCGTGACGAGGCTGACCTGCGTCGTCGTATAGAGAATATCCTTTTGGGATATACTCATAGTGGCACTCCTTTCTATGTGCGTGACCTGGGTATCGCGGGTGCGATTACCGTACTATTGCGTGATGCACTCAACCCCAATCTCGTGCAGACTACAGAGCATACACCAGCTTTCATCCATGGAGGTCCATTTGCCAATATTGCTCACGGATGCAACTCAATCATCGCAACGCGTATGGCGATGACCTCTGGAGAGTATGCTATCACGGAGGCGGGGTTCGGTGCGGATCTTGGGGCGGAGAAGTTCTACAATATTAAGTGTCGTGCTGCGGGTTTATCTCCTGCACTGACGGTACTGGTGGCTACCATTGGCGGACTTAAGATGCACGGGGGCGTAAGCGAGACTGATCTCAAGACCGAAGACCTCGAAGGCGTACGCCGTGGACTTGCGAATCTAGACCGTCACATCGATAATATCCAAGGCTTCGGACAGACTGTCATCGTAGCGTTCAATCGCTTTGCGAGCGATACGGAGGCTGAGATCGAGATTGTGCGAGCGCACTGTGCTAGCCGTGGTGTGGGCTTCGCTGTTAATACCGCCTTTTCAGAGGGAGGACGAGGAGCTGAAGCACTTGCACGCCTCGTAATAGAGACGATCGATCAAAATCCATCACGTCCGCTAGAGTACACTTATAGCTCTGAAGCAACGATTGAGGAGAAGGCTATGGCAGTGGCTACTCGTATTTACGGAGCCGAGCGTATTACTTTCTCTCCACGTGCACGCAAGCAACTTGCTCGTATTGCCGAGCATGGCTGGGGGCATCTACCCATATGTATAGCCAAAACCCAGTACTCATTCTCTCAAGACGAGAAGGCGTATGGCAGTGTCCGTGGATTCTCTATGGAGGTCGCGGATATCGTTATCAACACTGGAGCAGAGATGATTGTCCTCGTGATGGGGAGTATTATGCGCATGCCAGGTCTTCCCAAGAGTCCTCAAGCTCTGCGTATCGATATCGTCAATGGAGAAATCGAGGGACTGAGCTAGCGGATTAGGTCATCATCCTCTTGCCTGTTTAGGGTCTACAGGGTGATGATCTAAAACGATGGAACTTTTTGCCCAAAATGATAGAACTTTTTCCTGAAAATGATAGATGTTTGTCAATGAAAAGTTCTATCATTTTGGGCAAAAAGTTCTTTCATTTTTCGGAGAGGAAAGAACGAACACATTGTTTGCTTCCGAGATCGTGACAGACGGGTAGGGTGGTTGGCGGCTTTTTGCCTATCTTTGTGTGCAAGAATAAGATCATTCAATAAGGCAGAATATTGTTCTCAATATGACAGATGAACGTGTAGGAGAGGCTCTCTGCTTCTCAGATGTAGAGGTAGGTAGGCTAAGCATGCTCCTAGAGCGTGGTCGTCGTATCGTGCTACTCCCACATACCGCTCCAGATGGAGATGCTTTGGGATCGGTACTCGGATTGTTAGGAGTATTGCGATCTGCCTATCCAGAAGCGGACATTCGTGCGGTGTCTCCGGACGCTGTCGAGCGCTATCTGCAATGGATGCCCTGCACGGATCAACTCGTGGTGTGGTCTTCTACTAGTAACGAAGCTCTCGATCTTATTGCTTCGGCAGATGTGCTTATTCATCTAGATCATAATGAGGTGACGCGTCTACGTCACTCTGGTCTAGTCGAAGCCGTGAAGACGAGCCGTGCTACGCGGATCATGATAGATCATCACCTAAATCCGGAGGAAGGTTTCCATCTCGTGCTAAGTCGTCCTGGCGTATCCTCGACGAGCGAACTGGTATATGCTTTAGCGAAGCGGATGGGATGGACGAAATATCTAATCTCAGAGCTGGCGACCCTTCTGCTCACGGGCATTGTGACCGATACGGGACGTCTGATGTATGGGTGTTTCTACCCCGAGATCTTTGCGCACTTTAGCGAATTGATCGCCCATGGAGCGGATTATCCTTACATCATTGATAGTCTCTCGTATCATGGGACAATGAGCCAGCTACGCTTGCAGGGCTATGCACTTTATGAGCGTATGGAGATCTATCCCGAGCTACGCACTGCGGTGATTAGCCTTAGTGCTGAAGAGATGCAGACCCTGGGGGTGTCTAAAGGCGATACAGAGGGACTTGTGAACCTTCCGCTCTCAGTCGAGGGAATCGAGGCAAGTTGCTTCATTCGCGAGGATGGAGACCAAATCAAGCTGTCCTTCCGTTCTATAGGTGATCTTGCCGTCAATGAAGTTGCACGTCGTGCCTTCGGAGGTGGTGGGCATCTCAATGCTGCAGGGGGAGAGTATAAGAACTCTGCTCCAGAAGTCTATGCCGGTGAAAGGCTTGCAACGGCAAAAAACATTTATCTTCGTGAACTCGGAGATTATCTCCAGCAACGATAGAATTTCTAGAAGAGCAAGTATCAAAAAGGTAATGCTTCGGCGGAGACGTGCGGGGCACATTCAGATAATATGAAGTCAATCATCAGTAAGATTAAGCTTAGCTTCCTAGCGCTGGGAGCTATTGTCATGGCGAGTAGTTGCTCTGACACATCCGTCAAGTCTCTAAGCGAACTCAAGGATGAACAGCAGACCGCAATCAGTCGTCTTATCTCGACGCGTAACCTCGCAATTGTTGAACGCGCGACGAATACCCTCCCCGAGACTATAGACCCCAGTGTCTATTACCATATGCCGAATGGGCTGTACATACGTGTGCTCTCAGAGGGTGAGCGTGGATCTGTGGTTACGCAAAATGAATCACTCGTATATGCAACCTTCGAGGGCAAACAGTTTTCTCGTGATGTAGATCCTGTGCTGTCGTTCAATAGTTATAGCAAGCCTTCTGTTCCACCAGTGGAGTTTCGCTACACGTATTATTATAATGCAGGGGATGTTCACTTTAGCCTTGTCTCACTCAGCTCTCCTCAGACGAGCTATGACGTGCTCATGTGTGAGGGGATTGCTTATCCACTTAGCATTGTGGACGAGTCTGTGTCTGCGGATCGTGCGCAGGAGCTGGCACTTAAGGGTGCACACGTCTCTCGCCTAGGCAATGGGGCGCGTGTCTCGCTTATTATTCCGTTCGAGGTGGGGCCTAGCGATACATATAGCAAGGGCTATACAACCTTCATGGAGAATCTCCAGTACACCTTCCGCTAGGATACAAGGTCGCACGATTAAGATCATTCACTATACAGCGATTATTAGAATATGACGCTCATCAAGTCTATCTCAGGAATACGAGGTACCATCGGTGGAGAGCTCCGCGATGGACTGAACCCTATCACCACAGCACAGTTCACATGTGCCTATGCACAGTTCATCCGTCAGCATTCAGGCAAGGCACGCCCCAAGATCGTCGTAGGTCGTGATGCACGTATGTCTGGTCCTATGGTCAAGCAGATCGTGCTCGGCTCTCTAATGGGGATGGGCTGTGATGTGATCGACATTGACCTAGCTACGACACCTACTACAGAGATGGCAGTCGTGGGGAAGAGTGCAGATGGTGGGATCATTCTTACTGCCAGTCATAACCCTAAGCAGTGGAATGCCCTAAAACTGCTCAATGAAAAGGGGGAATTTATCAACGATAGCGAGGGGAAGGAGATCCTTCGTCTTGCAGAAAGCGACGAATTGGTATTTGCTGATGTAGACCATCTTGGTCGCGTCCTTGAGGAGACCAGCTACCTTGATGAACATATCGCAGCTTGCCTCACGGCTACGGGTGTAGATGTGGAAGCAATTCGTGCGGCCAAGCTCCGCGTAGCATTTGACAGTGTGAATTCTGTCGGTGGTATCGCTCTACCACGTCTTCTAGAGGCGCTCGGAGTCGAGGAGGTCGTAGGGCTATACACAGAGCCTACGGGAGATTTCCCCCACAATCCTGAGCCTCTTCCCGAGCATCTCGAGGCGATCAGCAAGGAAATTCGTGAGCGTGGTGTAGATGTAGGCTTCGTAGTCGATCCAGACGTGGATCGTCTCGCTATTATGGATGAACACGGCGGATGCTTCGGGGAGGAATATACCCTTGTGGCTATTGCAGATTATTTGCTTGGTCTGCAGGGTGGGGGCAACACAGTCTCCAATCTGAGCTCCACGAGAGCGCTCCGCGATGTGACACTCCGCCATGGTGGTAGCTACTCTGCTGCCGCTGTCGGTGAGGTCAATGTCGTTCGCACGATGAAAGATACCTCAGCTCTGATCGGAGGTGAAGGTAATGGTGGAGTTATCTTTCCTGAGCTACACTATGGACGTGATGCGCTCGTGGGAATAGCACTATTCCTTAGTCTGCTGGCGCGCAGTAAGAAGACGGTGAGCGAGCTACGCCTGTCGTATCCCGAATATTATATGAGCAAGCAACGTGTGGATCTCCCGCAGACTGTAGATTCGCTGACTCTACTAGAGCGTTTGGCTCGTGAGCAGGCAGGGCGCGGAGAGATCAACCTTGTCGATGGAGTCAAGATCGATTTGCCTACGGCATGGATACATGTACGCCGTAGCAATACTGAGCCGATCATTCGTATCTATACTGAGGCTCCTACCCAGTTAGAAGCTACAGCTCTAGCCGATGAATACAAAGCAGTCATAGAGTCCTACATCTAAATAGAAATAAAACTTGCACCTCTATATGCCTAGTGCTGTCATCTCGATCGGAGGCACAGTGCATGGCACATAGAGGTGTCTCGATACCTACTATCACCAGTGGCAAAGAAGAAAAAAATACTTCCACTCCTAGAGGGGGTACATATAGAGAGTCTGGCAGCAGAGGGAAAGGCGCTTGCCCATATTGATGGACAGGTGCTTTTCGTGCCTTTCGCCATGCCAGGAGACGTGTGCGATGTGCAGGTTGTCAAGAAGAAGCGGAACTTCCTAGAGGGAAGAATTGTCCAGATCCTAGAGCCTGCACCAGGTCGTAAGGAGCCTGTGTGCTCTCATCACGGACATTGCGGAGGATGCAAATGGCAGCACGTCCCTTACGCTCTGCAGCTAGAGGCGAAGGATCAGCACGTACGCGATGCGATGACACGTCTCGGCAAGATAGCCGTCGGAGAGTATCTGCCCATTCTAGGCTCTGCACGTACAGAGCGCTATCGCAATAAGCTAGAGTTTACTTTCAGTCATAAGCGCTGGCTACTGCCAGGAGAAATTACAGAGGAGCAGTTTGCCTCTCACGTGGATGAGGAAGGTAATAGGCTTCCTTACGCAGAGCCAGGTCTGGGCTTTCATATTCCTGGAATGTTTGATAAGGTGCTAGACATCGATACCTGTTACCTCGGGCATGAGTTGCTCGATCGCGTACGTCTCTTTATTCGTAACTATTGCCTAGAGCGTGCAGAGGAATATCCATTCTTTGATCTGAGATCTCAGTCTGGTCTAATGCGTACGCTGATGATGCGTACCACTTCTATTGGAGAGAGTATGGTAGTAATGGTATTCTATCAAGATGAACCAGAGTTACGCACACGCCTCCTAGATGCTGTGCACACAGAGTTCCCAGAGATCACAGCCCTGCTCTATGTCATCAACAGCAAGGCGAATGACACGATCACCGATCAAGAAATACTCGTTCATTCTGGTCGAGCGTATATAGAGGAGGAGATGGAAGGGCTCCGTTTCCGCATTGGTCCCAAGTCCTTCTATCAGACTAATAGTGAACAGGCGTATGAGCTCTACAAAGTGGCTCGAGACTTCGCAGGTCTCACGGGAGACGAACACGTCTACGACTTATATACAGGGACGGGTACTATTGCGAATTTCGTAGCACGCTCTGCGCGCTCGGTGGTCGGGATAGAGTATGTTCCTGAGGCTATCGCTGATGCTAAGCTCAATAGCGAGGTTAATGGAATATCCAATACGCTCTTCTATGCTGGCGATATGAAGGATATTCTCACTGATGAGTTCATCGCCCAGCATGGTCAGCCCGATGTAATTATCACTGATCCTCCCCGTGCAGGGATGCATGAAAATGTCGTCGCGACTATTCTACGTGCCTCGCCTAAGCGAATTGTCTATGTGAGTTGCAACCCTGCTACTCAGGCACGCGATCTTGCGCTACTGACGGAGAGTGGGGTGTATACTGTGAGTAAAAGTCGTGCGGTGGATATGTTCCCCCACACGCACCATATTGAGAATGTCGTTCTCTTAGAGAAGTAACACCGTGCAGACGATGACCATTCACGAGATATATGAGCTGTATCAGAAGCATAGTATAGTCACGACCGATAGCCGTCGTGTGCCAGAGGGAAGCATTTTCTTCGCATTGCGCGGGGAACGTTTCGATGGCAATGCCTATGCCCTCCAGGCTATCGAGCAGGGAGCTGCCTACGCTATAGTCGATGATGAGACGCTCGAGGTACATCCTCAGCTGATATATGTAGAGGACAGCTTGCTCGCTCTGCAGGAATTAGCAGCCCTGCATCGCGCGGCCCTATCTACTCCCGTGATAGCGATCACGGGGACTAATGGCAAGACCACGACCAAGGAACTGACGGCTGCTGTCCTCTCACGTAGTTACAATCTCCTATATACCGAGGGAAATCTCAACAATCACATCGGTGTCCCACTGACTCTTCTACGACTTAAGCCAGAGCATAACCTTGCGCTTATCGAGATGGGAGCAAGTCACCCAGGCGATATCGCAGAGCTTTGTCAGATCGCACAGCCCAACTATGGTGTCATTACCAATATCGGTCTGGCGCACCTAGAGGGTTTTGGCTCTATAGAGGGAGTTGAGCAGACGAAGGGCGAGCTATATGGATGGCTACGTACGCACGATGGCAAAGTTATTCGCAAGGAGGAGGACGAGCGTCTAGCACGTATTGGGCGCGGGCTACCTACAGTCTCCTATGGTCAGAGTTCGGATGCTGTAGTGCAGGGGCGCATTGTCCCCTCGGAGGATATGTATCTTACGCTTGAGTGGGGAGCAGAGGTCATCGGGCTTCCGGTGCGTCGGCAGACGACCCGCCTCGTCGGTGGATACAACCTAGACAATGTCCTCGTGGCTGTCTCTCTTGGACTTTTCCTTGATGTGCCTGAGACTGAGATCATGTCTGCTATATCGGCTTACACGCCTAGCAATAGCCGTTCGCAGCTCATCATATCTGAGCACAACGAGATTATCGCCGATGCCTACAATGCAAATCCCTCTAGTATGCGTTCAGCGGTAGACAACTTTCTCAGCATTCCTTCTCCCAAGTCTCGTCTTATCATCCTTGGCGATATGAATGAGCTCGGACGCGAAGCACTCGGCGCACATCAAACGTTATTGCAGTCTCTAGAGACATCCTACGTGAGAGCAGGCGGAGAGCTCTTACTATGTGGACCTCTGTGGCAGGCAGTCGCAGGCGAGACACATCGTACGTTCGCTACAGCAGAGCTTTTGGCTGACTACCTTGTGGATAATCGCCCTTCGGAAAAACTCATTTTGGTCAAGGGGTCTAACGGTATTCACTTAGGTAAGATACTTCCTCTCCTATAGCCTTACCACGTATGTCTAAGCAAATACAGGAGCTCCGACAGGAGCAGGCCAGTACCCTTAGCCCTGCCCAGCTACAGGTCGTACGGATGCTGGAGCTGACGGGACTCGAACTAGAGGCACGCATAGAGCGTGAGCTAGTAGAGAATCCCGCCCTAGAGGAAGGCTTGAACACTAACTCGGAGCGCAGTGAGACGACTGATGATGCCAGCGGAGAGCAGGACTCGGACTGGGATCTGATGGACTATGCTACCGAAGACGATATTCCCGAGTATCGCCTGCGGCAGCAGTATGAACGTGAAGCACGCGAAGAGATTCCTTTTGCCTCGTGGTCTGCCTCTCTTGATGATGTCCTGATGGAGCAGTTAGGTACTGCGCGTCTTACAGACGAGGAGCAGGAGGTTGCCCGCTTCATCATCGGCAACCTAGATCGAGATGGCTATCTCAAGCGCTCGACCCTAGAGCTACAGGATGATCTGCTTTTCAAGTCTGGCTTAGACATTCCCGAGGAGGCCCTAGATAGGCTTATTCATCGTATTCGTGCTCTAGAGCCTGCAGGCATAGGAGCGCACGATTTGCCCGACTGCCTTCTCCTGCAGATAGAGCGCAGACCACAGGGCGAATTAGAGTCCCTGGCCATCAAGATACTTAGGTCATACTATGATGACTTAGCCAGCAAACGATTTGATCGCCTGACAGAGCGATTGGGTATAGACCGTGGACGTCTCTCGGAGGTCTATGCGCTGATCACCAAGCTGAATCCCCGCCCGGGATCGATCTATTCCTCCTCGATAGAGGACGATCGGATGATGCATTACAATCCCGACTTCATCGTTACGGCTCAGGATGGAGAACTGACGCTCAGTCTCGTGGGCGAACGTGATGTACGTCCTCTGCGCCTTAGTCCCGAATATCTAGCTATGCTTCAGCAGGCGGGTACGAACCGCCAGCAAAAGGAGATGCGGGACTTTGTCAAGCACAAGCTTGATCAAGCTCGCTGGTTCATTGATGCCATCCAGCAGCGCAGAGATACACTTTTTCGGACGATGCAGGCGATCGTTACCTACCAATCTGCCTTCTTTCTCTCGGGCGAGTTGTCAGATATGCGCCCGATGGTCTTGCGCGACATAGCCGAACGCACAGGACTAGACATTAGTACGATCAGCCGTGTGAGTAATAGCAAAAGCGTGCAGACGGATCATGGTGTCTATCCACTCAAATTCTTCTTCGGCGAAGGTCTGACGACAGATGACGGCGAAGAAATCACGACCCGAGCTATCAAAGAGCATCTCGTGCGCCTCATCGATAGCGAAGACAAGCAATCGCCCTATACGGACGAAGAGCTAGCGACGCTTCTCTCTGCCGAAGGCTATCGCTTAGCCCGCCGCACCATTGCTAAATATCGCGAGCAGCTACGCCTCCCAATCGCCCGCCTACGCCGAGAACTTTGAGTGTCGAAAGTGTCGTTCCCGAAAATGATAGATCTTTTGAGAGAAAATGATAGAACTTTTCGGGGAAAACGATGGATGTTTTTCTCCAAAATGATAGGGCTTTTTGAGAAAAAAGTTCTATCATTTTTTTGAATAGTTCCATTGATTAGCTGGAAAGGGAGAAATGTATGACAAGATCCCAGGACGAGAGTCATAGAGATGTGAGCTGACATATCCTCATCTGAATTTGTCTCTGATCTATTCGGAGGACATCACCTCATGCTCACCGCACCTAAAAGTAATTGTTCGAAAGAGGGGAGTTATAAGATAAATGATTATTTTTGCGACGTTTTGAAACAGCTCGCTATACTACATCTAGATAGAGAGCGTTCGTAATAGGTGTAACTAACAATAAATACAATAAGCGATGTATTGGACATTAGAACTGGCATCAAAGCTCGAAGATGCTCCTTGGCCTGCCACTAGAGAGGAGCTTATCGACTATGCGCAGCGCTCGGGGGCGCCTCTAGAGGTCATCGAGAACCTTCAAGAGATGGAGGACGAAGGCGAACTCTATGAGTCAATCGAAGATATTTGGCCCGACTATCCTAGCAAAGAGGATTTCTTCTTCGACGAAGAAGAATATTAGAGATGTACGGTGCCATAGAACCTATGGCACAATATAATCATTCGCGCAGATAGCTCCCGAGGAGAGATCTGCCGAATGTGTGTCTCTATCCGATCCCATCCCATATTTACAATGAATGTCCAGTCATATACTCTGCGAGGTCTTGGTCTCCTTATCCTAATACTGGGACTAGGGGAGGGGCTTCGTGCGCAGAGCTATTTGACGCTCGGGCAATATACAGAGCTGCTACCTTATTATAATGCCTCGGCTATCGCGGCTACAGATGCGCTTCATCTTAGAGCAGTGCACAATAGGCAGTGGGAAGGGGTAGATGGCGCCTCAAAGAGCTTCCTGCTCATGGCAGATATGCCTCTGCGCTTCTTGGGGCAGACTCACGGCATAGGGGTACAGATGTCGAACGATGCTTTCGGGTTATTCGTAGACACAGAGCTTTCAGCTCGTTATGCCTTTCGCATGAAGCTCGGTACAGGTCGTTTGCATATAGGTCTAGGGGTGCACCTCGTTACTTCGCGCTTCGAGGGTAGCAAGATTTATATTCCTGAGGGGATAGATGGGATGAGCAGTACGGACGTCTCATTGCCTACTACAGATGTTAGTGGGCAGGGAATAGATGCTTCGGTCGGACTGTTCTACCAGCACCCTCGCTGGTGGGTAGGACTCTCGACGGGACAGCTACTAGCTCCGACGATACTGCTGGATAATAAGTATCAGCGAGAGAGGACGCGTGCCTACACACTGGTAGCAGGATACAATTATCAGCCTGCTCATTCGTTATTCCTGTGGACTCCGTCTCTGATGGCTCAGATAGATGATCTTCAGATGTATCGCCTGGAGGGGCGTATGGGAGTTTGGTATAGGGAGAAGTTTCATCTTGCGGCGATGTATCGTCACGCATCGGCAGTGGGCGTTGCTCTAGGTATAAAGCTTGGGCAAGCTTATTTGGGCTACCAGTACGAATTGCCCACGACAGAGTTACGAGCCGCTAGCTGGGGAAGCCACGAGATTATGGTTAGCTACTCTATGCCTATCCATCTAGAAGGCAAGAGAGCCACGAAATACAAAAGCATTAGACTGCTCTAGCTAAATAGGGGAGTCAGACATTATAATATGAAGAAAAGTATCCCGACGCTCATCGCAGCTATGGCGCTAGCAAGCCTAGTCTCTAGCTGTGGGGCTTCACTCAGTGGTGTGGGAGGAGAGCTAACGGGCGCACGTCTCGCTAGCTGGAATGAGCCCGCGCCCTATGGTATGATCAAGATTCCACGAGGGCATATCGTCCTGGGTACAGACAGCGTAGATTCACTCTGGGGTGAGCCTGCGGTGTCTCGCGCTATATCTGTGGATGCCTTTTGGATGGATCGCAATGAAGTAACCAACGCCCAGTATCGGCAGTTTGTTTATTACGTCCGAGATTCGATCATTCGTGAGCGTCTTGCAGACCCCGCCTATGGTGGAGACGAATCTTACAAGATCACGGAAGATAGCTATGGCGAGCCTATCAAACCTTATCTCGATTGGTCAAAGGCTATCCCGACAGAGAAGCGTGCTTCGGACGAAGAGCTTCGTGCCCTCAATAGTGTCTACTACACCAACCCCGTTACAGGTGAGCGTAAGCTAGATCCTCGTCAGATGCTCTATCGCTACGAAATCTACGATCATCGTGCAGCGGCACTCTATCGCAATCAGCTTCTCCGTCCGAAGGGGAATGCCAATTGGCACGCTGAGCGTCCAGATCAGCCTCTGATCTCTAAGGACACAGCCTATATGACCTCTAGTGGTGAGGTAGTTCGTCAGACGATCACACGCCCGCTCTCGAGTGAATACGATTTCCTCAATACCTATATCGTTCCCATCTATCCCGATGAATCTGTATGGGTTAATGACTTCCCCAATTCGATCAACGAGGTCTATACCCGTATGTATTTCAACCATCCAGGCTATGACGATTATCCTGTAGTCGGTGTCTCCTGGGAGCAGGCGACAGCATTCTGTGCCTGGCGTACGGAGTACTATCTGCGTGGAGTCAAGATCCCAGAGGGACAGGTCGTAGAGCCATTCCGCCTGCCTACAGAAGCGGAATGGGAGTATGCAGCTCGTGCAGGTAATACGAACAATATCTACCCCTGGAATACCACAGACCTACGCAGTGATAAGGGATGTTTTCTTGGTAACTTCAAGCCAGACGAGGGGAATTATACTGCGGACAAGCATCTTGTCACGGCTCGTGTTGGCTCATATGGAGCCAACGACTATGGGCTTTTCGATATGGGAGGGAATGTGGCAGAGTGGACTAGTACCTCTTGGAGTCTAGCAGGATTACGCGAGGTCGATGATGTCAACCCAGAGCTGGGCTATACCGCTGCACTCGATGATCCCTATCTGCGTGCGCGCAAGGTAACGAAGGGCGGATCGTGGAAAGATATTGCTCGCTATATCAGAGCGAATAGCCGTACGGCGGAGTATCAAGATCGTGGGCGTAGCTTCGTGGGCTTTCGCTGTGTGCGTACGGCCATTGATTTTAATAAATAGATTGTACTCAATTCATTATGACTAAATATAGACGTTATCGCAACATCCTGGAGATGTGGCTGTCAAGCAACAAGGGAAAGCGTATTCTTAATCTCTTCTATTCTTGGGGTGCGGCGTTCGTAATTCTCGGGGCGCTCTTTAAGCTCCTTCATCTGCCTTATGGCAATGAGATTCTCTTTATTAGTATGATGACGGAGTTTCTCGTCTTCTTCATCTCTGGATTCGAGCGTCCTGCTCAGACTTATAACTGGGAAGAAGTCTTCCCCGAGCTTACGTCCAAGAATCCGATGGATCGTGCAGAGATGGAAGCGCGTCGTGTGTACCTTCTAGAGAAAGCTCAGCAGGCAAGCCAGTCGGTCGATATGCCTCATGTCGCATCTCCGGTGTCTACCTCTCCGTTTGCTGCGCCTGCTAGTGCTAAGCCCTTAGCTCTTGCAGGTCTGGTGCCGGAGCAGGAACTACAGCGTCTGAGCGAAGGTATCTCAGCTCTCGGTGATGCTGCTCAGCAACTGGCTCGTATCGGTCAGGTGTCTGGAGAAATGATGTCAAGTTATCAGGCGATGGCTTCAGATTATGAGGCACTCAGCCAGGGATCGCAAGAGTACCTCCGTCAGATGGAGTCACTGGCGCGCAATGTCTCAGGGCTCAATACAATCTATGAGATCCAGCTCAAGGGTATTAGCAGTCAGATTGATGCCATCGATCGGATCAATACAGGACTGCATAGCATTAAGACGATGTACGATAGTACAGTAATAGACAGTACGACGTTTCGCTCTGAGAATGAGCGTATGGCACAGCAACTCACACAGCTCAATGCTGTCTATGCTCGTATGCTCGAGGCGCTCACCGTGAATATGGGCATGCCTGGCACGCCTCACGCGCCTTATCAAAGCTCTACCCCCTCAGCTCAGTAGTCGATGGCAGCAAATGGTGGCAATGCCAATAGGCAAAAGATGATCAATCTGATGTACATTGTGTTCATCGCTATGATGGCGCTCAATGTATCATCGGAAGTCATCGATGGCTTCGCCAAGGTCGAGCGCGGGCTTCGTGAGACGATCTCCTCTACCGAGACGCAGAACGAGCAGCTCGCCTCCACTATGGCGCGCGCCTATGCACTCAATCCTAGCAAGGCAGAGGTCTGGCACGAACGTGCTGAGCGTCTACGTCTCGCCACGGATAGCCTCGTCGGATACATCCAGTCCCTCAAGATGGATATTGCTCAGCGCACAGAGGGCAAGGATGCCGATGTCAATAATATTCGTCGCAAAGACTATATCGGTGCCTCTGCAGAGGTAATGCTTAGCCCCCTGGATCGTAAGGGGCGTGTACTCCGCGAGCGGATAGATGCTTATCGGGGTCTTGCCGAGGGACTTCACCCCAATCCCTCGGTAGCTACAGCCTTGATGCTTCCGCTCTCTACAGATGTTCCCGCAGGCTTTGCCACGTGGGAGGAGGCGTACTTTGATAATATGCCTTCGGCGGCGGCGACTACACTCTTGACCAAGTTGCAAGGTGATCTACGTTATGCCGAGGGGCAGATCCTGTCAGATCTGATCAAAGGCATTGATCAGGGTGACCTGCGTGTCAATAGCCTTATGGCACAGATCATACCTGAGAGTCGCATCGTCATGCGTGGTACTCCCTATCGTGCGAATATCGTTCTCAGTAGTGTTGATACGACTCAGACTCCACGCATCGTCGTCGGAGGGAATGAGCTTCCCGAGAGTGCAGGCGGTGTATATACCGCCTCTACAGGTAGTGCTGGTGTCTTCCCACTACAGGGCTTTATCGAGATGCGTACGCCTAGCGGAGCAGTCGAACGTCGAGACTTCGAGACGAGCTATACGGTCATCGAACCAATGGCTACCGTTGCGCCCGTTCTGATGAACGTCCTCTATGCAGGCATAGATAATCAGATCAATATAGCTGTACCAGGCGTGCCCATGCAGGATGTTAGCGCTACAGCCTCTAGTGGCTCGCTGGTACGTCAAGGCAATCTTTGGGTTGCTCGCCCCACTCAGCCAGGTACGGATGTGACTATTACTGTCTCGGCACGTGGTGCAGGAGGTACTACTGCTGTAGTCGGACGCTCTGTGCTTCGTGTACGTGCTCTGCCCGATCCCTCCCCTTATATCCAGATCAAGGATGAGGCAGGTAATGCCAAACGCTTCAAGGGCGGACGTATCTCCAAGCAGGATCTTCTCGCTGCTGGGGGCATCCGTGCTGCCATCGATGACACTTTCCTTGATGTGGCGTATACTGTGCTTCGCTTCCAGTTGGTGAGCTTTGACTCTATGGGTAATGCTCTACCCGAAGTTTCGCAAAGTGCATCCTTCTCTGAGCGTCAGATACAGCAGATTCGCAATGCCTCTCGTGGCAAACGTATATATGTAACAGAGGTAATAGCTCGTGGACCTGATGGCATCGAGCGCCGTATTCCCTCTATTGAACTCATTCTCAACTAATGAAGACTATCCTCAAGCCCATACTTCTCGGTAGCCTACTGCTATCGACCTCTGCTCTAGCACAGGAGGCTTCAGTACGTCGTGGTGCAGCTCGCCCTCGCACCGAAACAGCGACACAAGGTGCATTGCCCGAACTCTCTCAGCGTGCCCGTAGTCAGAGCCTCGATCTAACGCCCGAGATGGAGGGAGCTACCTGGACGCGTACAATATATCGTCGTGTAGACCTAGAGCGTGATCAGAATGCCGTGCTCTATTATCCTACACGTCCCTCTGAGCGTAGCCAAAATCTCTTTACGCAGATCTTTCGCCTAGTTAATAGCGGCAGTCTCGTAGCATACGAATATCTAGATGGGCAGGAGATCTTCGAGCCAGAGTATCAGATCAAGTTTCGCGATCTCCTAGACCGCTTCCGCATTACCTATACCGAGGGTCGAGGTCAGGCGGATAGTCGCTATAGCGTGGCACTACCCGATATTCCCTCGGCAGAGGTCAAGGCGTATTATGTGAAAGAGACTTGGTTTTTCAATCAAAACAGGAGCGGATACGACGTGCGCATAGATGCCATTTGTCCTATTCTCTACGATCTCGGAGACTATGGCGAGGTAGCCATGCCCCTCTTTTGGGTACCTTATGAGGCGCTCCGCCCCTATATCAGTGCTAGCCCTGTGATGCTCAGCAGTCTAAACAATGTGACGCAGTCTACGCTCGACGACTTCTTCCGCCTTGGTCTTTACCAAGGTGAAATCGTCAAGACCCACAACCTTCGTGGTCTAGCCCTTGCTCAGACGGTTTCTTCTCCCGACTCTCTCGTCTTGGCTCAAAAGCGGATCGAATCCGAACTTAAAGACTTCCGTGAGCATCTCTTCCTGCCCGACTCAGTGATGAATGGCACTGCTACAGCCTCCCGAGCCGAAGCCGCCTCAAGCTCGACGACCAATAGCCGAGACAAGCGCGTACGCTCTGTCCGCACCTCTTCCACTTCTCGTGGAGCAAGCGCATCCAGTGCCTCCGCCACTCCCAAGGCTCCCAAGGCAAAAGCTCCTAAAGCCTCATCCTCAGCCACCCGCTCTGTCCGTGGTCGTGGCTAGATAAGAGGTACAATAGAGATATAAAATTCGCGGTGTGTTGTCTAAGGATAACACACCGCGAATTTTATATCTCTATAAGAAAGTCTGCCTATACGAGTTCGTGGATCACCAGGCCAGAGCGAAGCTTGGGCTCGAACCAGGTCGTCTTGGGTGGCATAATGTTGCCCGTGTCCGCAATGTCTATGAGTTGCTTCATAGATACGGGATAGAGGGCAAGAGCCATACGCATTTCACCACTGTCTACACGACGGCTAAGTTCACCGAGACCGCGGATACCTCCGACGAAGTCAATACGCTTGTCACTGCGAAGATCCTTGATCCCGAGGATCTCGTCGAGGATAAGATTGGACGAGATCGTTACGTCGAGGACACCGATCGGATCCTGATCGTCGTAGGTGCCAGGCTTCGCCGTAAGGGAATACCAGCGACCGCTGAGATAGAGTCCGAAGTTGTGTAGGGCATTAGGCTTATATATATCTGTCCCCTTCTCTTCGACATCGAAGTGCTTACTGATGGCTTGGAGGAATTGGTCGTCCGTCAGACCATTGAGATCCTTGACCACACGGTTGTAATCAATGATCGTGAGCTGGTCATCGGGGAAGCACACCGCCATGAAGTAATTGTACTCCTCGTCACCTCGGTGGTTGGGATTCTGCCGTGCCTTCTCTGCCCCTACGAGTGCCGCTGCGGCAGAGCGATGGTGACCGTCGGCAATGTAGAGCGCGGGCATCTCGGCGAATAGCTCGGTAATGCGAGCAATGTCCGTACGGTCACGAATGATCCAGAAGTCGTGCCCGAAGCCATCAAGCTCGGCTACGAAACTATAGACCGGTGCTTCAGCAGTGTATTTGGCAACGATGGCATTGATCTCTGCCTGAGCGGGATAGGCGAAGAAGACGGGCTCGATATTCGCATTGTTTACGCGAACGTGCTTCATGCGGTCCTCCTCTTTGTCACGGCGTGTGAGCTCATGCTTCTTGATGACACCATTGAGATAGTCATCGACGTAGGCGCAGACGACGAGGCCGTATTGGGTCTTGCCATTCATTGTCTGGGCATAGACGTAGTAGTTCTCTTCGGGGTCTTGGACGAGCCAACCGTTGTCGCGGAATAGACGGAAATTCTCTGCTGCCTTGTCATAGACACGCTCTTCGTGCTCGTCAGTGCCGACGGGGAAGTCAATCTCTGGACGAATGATGCGGTAAAGAGACTTCTCATTGCCTGCGGCCTCGGCACGTGCCTCGTCACTATTAAGCACGTCGTAGGGGCGAGATGCCACCTGCGTGACCAGCTCTTGCGGAGGACGGATGCCCTTGAAGGGTTTGATAATAGCCATAGAATAGTATCGGATAGGTGATATGTAGAGACGAAATTAGGGAGCAAACGACACCAGGGGCGGAGGTTTGCTCCCTAATAATAGGTTATGTAGCGGAGAAGGATTACTTGTTTAGGCGGAAACGCTCGTTGCCCTCCTTGATGAAGCCGACGATCTGACGTGCTGCAGCCAAGCCAGCATTGACATTAGCTTCGCTGGTCTGGGCACCCATCTTCTTGGGCGTGGCGAAGTAACGTTCACCCAGTGTCTCAAGCATCTCGGCGTGGTTGGCAGGCTGAATGTCGGTGAAGTAGCGTAGGTCTTCACGTTCGCGCAGGATGTCTAGCAGCTCAGCTTCATTGATAATCTCCTTGCGGGCAGTATTGACGAGGATAGCCTTCTTGGGCATTGAGCCGACGAGCGTACGTCCAATAGATCCCTTAGTCTCGGGTGTGGCAGGGATGTGCATGGAGACAATGTCACAGCTAGCGAATAGCTCCGCCTGGGTAGCAATAGGCTTCACTCCCTCTGCGATCATCGCCTCTGCGGGCGTGAATGGGTCGTAGGCAGATACCTCCATGCCGAATCCACGAGCGATGCGTGCGACGTTGCGCCCCGTAGCACCGAAGGCGAGCAGCCCGAGGCGCTTGCCGAGAAGCTCCGTGCCAGATGCCCCGCTGAAGCGTCCGCGGATACCAAAAAGAAGCATCGCGATGACGAGCTCTGCCACGGCATTGGCATTCTGTCCTGGGGTGTTCATTACACAGACACCGTGATCGGTCGCTGCCTGGAGGTCTACATTGTCATAGCCTGCGCCAGCGCGCACGACTATCTTGAGATTCTTCGCAGCCTCGAAGACCTCACGATCGATGATGTCACTGCGGAAGATGATAGCATCCACGTCGGCAACAGCCACCAGTAGCTCCGCCCTGCTTGCATATTTCTCTAGAAGGATGGTCTCAAAACCAGCTTCGGATAGGATCTCCTTAATGCCAGCTACTGCCGAAGCCGCAAAGGGCTTCTCGGTAGCAAGTAGTACCTTAGTCATGATTGAGTATTACTAATGCTTGATGGTGTATGACCTGACACTCTAACATATAGGAGAGAGGAGCGCCCTGCGCGGTGGCGGGAGTTGTCCCCTCTCCCTATCTAAGCTATATGTCTAGTCGTATGGGAAATGTCTCTTAGTGCTTGCGCTCGAAGTCACGCATCGTCTGAATGAGTGCCTCTACGCTACTCTTAGGCATCGCATTGTACAGAGAAGCGCGGAATCCTCCGACGGAGCGGTGTCCCTTGATGCTGGACATGCCGAGACCGGTGGCGTACTTGTAGTATTCCTCTTCTAGCTCCTTGTACTCGTCATTCATCACGAAGCAGACATTCATCAGCGAGCGATCCTCAGCATGCACCGTGCCACGGAAGAGCTTATTGCGGTCGATCTCGTTATAGAGCATAGATGCCTTCTCCTGACACATCTGCTCAAGTACCTTCACGCCACCGAGTTCCTTGTACCACTTCATCGTCTGGAGCGCTACATATACGGGGAATACGGGAGGCGTATTGAACATCGAGTCCTCTAGGTGAGTGCGGTAATCAAGCATCGTGGGGATCGTACGATCCACCTGGCCGAGAGCGTCACGGCGTACGATCACGAAGGTCACCCCTGCAGGAGCGATGTTCTTCTGTGCTCCGCCGTAGATAATGTCATACTTGGAGACATCTACAGGGCGCGTGAAGATGTCACTGGACATGTCTGCCACGAGACGACAGGGGACATCAATGTCTTGACGAAGCTGAGTACCATACACCGTGTTATTCGTCGTGATGTGGAGGTAGTCATAGTCGGCAGTCACCTTGTCCCAAGGCTTGGGATACCAGCTATAGAGATCAGCCTTGGACGAATCCAAGACATCTACCTGACCGAAGAGCTTAGCTTCCTTAGATGCTTTGTTCGCCCACGTGCCTGAGTCTACATACGCAGCCTTGGTCTTGAGCAGGTTGTAGGGAATCTGACAGAACTGCAGGCTCGCCCCGCCACCGAGAAAGAGCACCTCGTATCCCTCGGGAACGTCTAGGAGTTCCTTCATCAGGTTGCGTGCTTCCGCCATAGTTGCCGAGAACTCTTTGCCGCGATGCGATACCTCTAGGATAGATAGACCCGTACCCGCGTAGTTTAGGATTGCTGATGCAGCGTCTTTGATAACGCTCTCGTCCAGGATAGATGGACCAGCTGAGAAATTGTGCTTCTTCATACTGATGAAACTTGTTATGTATATGCGAATGGTTTGTTGCTTACTAAATGCTTGCCTCATATCGGGGAAGAATCTTAGTCTATCCCTCGATTTCAATATGACGCAAAGGTATCAAATGGGATTCGTCCTGGCAAACTTTCTGCTTATCACGCAGACCTACCCCTCCTGAGTGTGTGCCGCTCTAGCCTAGGATATGTTGCCGAGCAAGTATCAAGGGAAGGCTTAAGCCTACTCCTCCACCTCGGGATCAGACTCTAGATCGCTATCCTCGGGAAGAAACGCCTCGGGCAAAGCCTTCTTGGGCGTTAGACCTAGTTCACGCAGTTGCTCCATTTGCCTACAGAGATTGCCCTGCCCTGCATTCATCGTCTTACGTAGATCTAGGAAGCCGTCGGAGACATTCGCGAATGCACGCTCTAGGCTAGCGATACGATCGACGAACGTGACGAACTTGTCATAGACAGCGTTGGCACGCTGAAGTATCTTCTCGACATTGCGCACCTGCTTATCACGCTGCCAGAGGTCGAGTGCCATGCGGAGTGTAGCGATGAGGTTGGTGCTATTCATCAGCAGGACGTGCTGGCGATAAGCGCGCTCCCAGATGGTCGGGTCTTGCTCCAAGGCGAGCGCATAGGCGGACTCATTGGGGATGAACATCATCACGAAGTCTGCCGACTGGCGAACGCTTGTCTGATAGGCCTTACTACTTAGCTCCGTGATGTGGCGCTTGACGCTCTCTAGATGTAGGCGTGCATACTGCCGACGCTCCTCATCACCCTCAGCATTGATATACTCTATATAATGCGTGAGGCTGACCTTGCTGTCGATGATGACGATATGACCATTGGGATAACGCACCAGTACGTCGGGACGCTGCGTTTTGCCCTCCTCCGTCGTTACTGAGGCTTGCACCTCGTACTCTCGTCCGCGCTCTAGACCACTGGCCTCGAGAATGCGCTCGAGCACCATCTCTCCCCAGTTGCCCTGCGCTTTACTATCCCGACGTAGAGCCAGGCTAAGGCTCTCTGCCTCCTTGCCTAAGCGTAGACTATTATCGACGAGCTGGCGAATCTGTTCCTGCAGAGACTCCTTAAGGGCGACACGTCCCTTGGTCTCCTCGAGTAGCTGCTCACGGATCTTCGTCTCAAACCGCTCTAGGTCTTTCTGGATCGGTGCGAGGATTTCTTGGCTCCGTTTCTCAAATGTGGACGAACGCTCCTCAATTACTTCGCTGGCTACGAGGCGAAACTGTGTAACGAGTGAGGAGCTGAGCGTTTCTCTCTGCGCTCTGAGTTCAGTTATCTCTTGTTGTAGTCCGGTTAACTGTGTATCTAGAGTTGCACACTCGGTGGTGAGACGATGTGTCTCTCTGCGTAGTTCAATGATTTCTGCTTCTGCCCGCTCAGCTCTTGAAGTGAGTTGTATTACCTGCTCTTTGGCTTTCGTCTCTGCCAGCTCGCTCAGTCTCCTAGCTTCAAGGCTACTAGTGAGAGTGTGTGACTGCAGGCGTAGCCGAATTAACAGTACGACTACTAAGATTAGGAGCCCGAGAATAACATAAAAGATCCATTCCATAGTATGGGGTTCTAGAGGGCTGTATATAAAAGAATCATCGGGACAAGGCGTTTTTGTCGTCTTGCCCCGATGAGATGAAAGATAAGGTTATTTGCTGATCTTGCAGGATGAGCAACGCTCCTGGATTGTTTGGAAGAAGTCGTTACCCTTGTCATCCACGAGGATGAAAGCAGGAAAGTCCTCCACCTCAATACGCCAGATCGCTTCCATGCCTAGCTCAGGATACTCGAGGCATTCGACCTTTTTGATGCTATCCTGGGCGAGGATCGCTGCGGGACCTCCGATACTGCCGAGGTAAAAGCCACCGTACTTATGGCAAGCATCAGTTACTTGCTTGCTGCGATTACCCTTAGCGATCATGATCATGCTACCGCCTTCACTCTGGAAGAGATCTACGTAGCTATCCATACGTCCTGCTGTCGTAGGCCCGAAGCTACCGCTAGGCATTCCTGCGGGGGTCTTCGCAGGACCTGCATAATAGATCGGGTGATCTTTGATGTACTGGGGGAGGCCTAGTCCTGCGTCAATGCGTTCCTTGAGCTTAGCGTGTGCAATGTCTCGGCCTACGATGATTGTCCCATTGAGCGACAGACGTGTAGACACGGGGTATTTGCTTAGTTCGGCGAGAATCTCGGGCATAGGACGATTGAGGTCAATGCGTACGACATCTCCTTCGCCTGCTTGGCGGAGTTCCTCAGGGATAAGGCGTGCGGGATTGGTATCCATACGCTCGATCCAGATCCCATCGCGGTTGATCTTTGCCTTGATATTGCGGTCCGCTGAGCAACTTACGCCCATACCTACGGGGCACGAAGCTCCGTGACGAGGCAGGCGAATGATACGGATGTCGTGGGCAAAGTACTTGCCTCCAAACTGTGCGCCTAGTCCCAGCTTATACGCTTCCTCGAGTACCTGTTGCTCTAGTGCAATGTCACGGAATGCCTGTCCGCCTTCGTTGCCCTCGGTAGGCAGATTGTCATAATACTTCGCGGAAGCCAGTTTGACAGTCTTGAGATTCGTCTCAGCCGAAGTGCCTCCGATAACGAAAGCAATGTGGTAGGGGGGACAAGCTGCCGTACCGAGTGAACTCATCTTCTCGATGATGAACTTGACCAGCGACGCAGGATTGAGCAGTGCCTTAGTCTCTTGATAGAGATAGGTCTTGTTCGCCGAGCCTCCGCCCTTTGCCATGCAGAGGAAGTTGTACTCCATGCCATCCGTAGAGAGCAGGTCAATCTGCGCGGGCAGGTTTGTGCCTGTATTGATCTCTCGGTACATGTCTAGGGGGACGTTCTGCGAGTAGCGTAGATTGTTCTCCGTGTAAGCATCATAGACACCGTGCGAGAGATGTTCTTCGTCGTGTCCTCCTGCTACGAATACCTGCTGCCCCTTCTTCCCGAGGATAATCGCCGTACCCGTATCTTGACACGTGGGGAGCTGTCCCTTGGCTGCTGTCTCGGAGTTTCGGAGGAAGGTGAGGGCGACGAACTTGTCATTGTCACTCGCCTCAGGATCGTGCAAGATCTTGGCTACTTGCTCCTGATGCTCGGGGCGCAGGTAAAATGACACATCGTGAAATGCGGTGCGTGCGAGCAGTCGAAGAGCTTCTGGCGCTACCACGAGCATCTCGTGCTGACCGAAACTCTGTACAGATACGTGTTCCTTCGAGAGGAGATAGTATTCAGTCTTGTCCTCACTGAGTGGGAAAGGTTTCTGATACTTAAATTCTGGAATTGCCATAATGCGCAGGAAATAGTTACCTAATGATTAGTGATACTTTTCCGCAAAGGTAAAGAATCTAACCCAATACCTACGTCCCCATCCAAATAAAATCTCGCCTGCCTCCTCCCCCAATTTTATATCTTGCGCATGTATGGGGGGTAAAACGAAGTGTATGAATAGAGGGGTATGATTAGAAAGCACGCACGCTCACTGTATATGCGGCTTATCGAGGTATAGAGGTGATTAGTCAGGAGCAAAACGAAGCGTATGAAACCATAACATTAGGGTTAC
>JBHACZ010000022.1:0-14855 GCA_041854825.1 Porphyromonas sp.
CGAGACATCAAGCCGAAGGCTCGTGACCTCCCCGCCCTCTGTAGCCGTGAGCGTGCGGGTGTATGCCGTATCTGCCAGCTCGACGCGCATGGCGACATCCCTCTGTGAGGCATAGTATATATACGCATTGCCTAGCGCGCTTCCGCCAGTAGAGCGATAGCGTACCCAGGCATTGGGCTCAGCGCGATAGCTGTGTGCCGTCAGAGGGCAATGGTGCTTGGTCGAATGCAGGAGCGAGCAGTCTTCCCATCCTCCGAAGTCGTGCCGAATACTCGTGCGAAACTTCGACACCTCCGAGGTCAAAGGCATCCAGCCTATCCCCGAACCTCCCCACAGTCTCTGAAGCCCCGAGCGCAAGGCATCAGTCAGAATGTCTCCCTCGATGAAAGAGTCGCCGAGGAAGGCGATACGTACAGGTCGCCCCAGCTCGGCACGTCGTGCCACTGCCGAATAGAAATGTCCCAGTGCCCTCCGTTCGGGCTGAAAGTCCTCGAAGGCAACCAAAGTGCTGTCCTCCGTTGCTCCGCTCTGCGTCCTGTATAATGAATCCCGCACTGCCTGCCGTGCCATCAGTTCTTTTGCCTCCTGCATCCGAATGCTGTCTCCTGCCTTGAGCGTATCGATCGGGGAGATGGGTGTCGCTTCGGTCGTGGGCTCATCCATCTCGTGGAGGCTGTCCTCGGGTGCACGTAGCTCCGCGAGCAGGTCTACAGGGCGCAATTCCCAAATGCCAATCTGCCCCGGGAGGTAATACATCCCGAGCAATGCCATGAGGACGACCACGAGGAGTAGCCACATCCTAAGCATATTATTCTGCCCCTTTTCCATATCCGAATGTGAGAATGCCTAATCTTTTAAGCTCGGCAAAGATAGCGACAATCCTATTCTGACACAAAGCACGAGGCTGTGTCGAAATAACAATTTCGACACAGCCTCGTGGAGTGCTCTCGTGAGCGGGTTTACTTGAGGATCGCCAGGGCTACCTCGAAGTTGGGATCCTGCGTGATCTCGGGTACTAGCTCGGTATAGATCACCTTGCCAGCCTCGTCGATGATCACCACGGCGCGTGCGAGGAGTCCCTGCAGGGGACCATCTACCATCTCTACACCATAGCCCTTCGCCACGCAGTCGTGACGGAAGTCAGAGCCAGGTACTACAGCCTCGAGACCTTCAGCACCGCAGAAGCGACCGAGTGCGAAGGGGAGGTCCATAGATACGCAGAGTACGACGGTATTCGTGAGCGAAGAGAGCTCTGCGTTGAAACGGCGTACGCTAGCTGCGCACACGCCAGTGTCTACGCTGGGGAAGATATTGAGGACGATGCGCTTGCCAGCGAAGTCAGCGAGCTTTGCCTCGCTGAGGTCAGCCTTGACGAGCGTAAAGTCTGGAGCTACAGAGCCTACTGCGGGGAGTTCGCCACGCAGGTTGATAGTGATTTGATTCTTGAGTGTTACGGTTGCCATTTTGCTTTATAATCTATTGAATGAGGAGCGGGGCGTTCTCCTCCGCTCTAAACCCATAACTATCGGCAGGGGATAATGGTTCATCTCCGAGCGACACATGATGGAGGGAAACCATGTATTAGTCTTTAGCCCAGTCGGGACTTAAGTTTGACTGCGGAGGTGACTTAGGTTAAGTCGCCGATGGGACTTACAGTAAGTCCCGAGGACGACTTAAGTTGAGTCCCGATCGAGGTAAAACGTAAGTCGCGGGGGAGGGCTAGAGCGAAGGGGCGCGGATAGGATATGAGACCGAGTGCTGGCGATAGATAGACTGCGCGCCAGTAGCCACGTCGAGGGGCTACTGGCGCGCAGTATGATTGCGGGGGATGGGGAAGCCTAGTATTCTAGGGCGCGAGGAAGAGCCTTAGCCTGCTCTACCCAGCCCTTGACGCTCTTGAGCGCAGGTGTGAGGCGAACGAGCTTCTTGGCGTCATTGACCTCGTTCATCTTGTCGGTGAGGTTCTCGGGCTTGCGCTGTGCAAGTTCCTTGACGGTGTCTACACCAGCCGCCTCGAGTAGCTCTGCGTACTGAGGGCCGATACCCTTGACGCGGAATAGATCCGTCATGTTCGCCCATTTGAGGATGCGCGCTTCGTCGATACCCGTCTGCTCGGCTAGAGCTTGACGCTGCTTCTTGGTCTTGGTGGCAGCGAGATACTTGTCTGTGGTGGTGATACCTGCTACGCGGAGCTTTTCGCTATAGGCTGGACCGATACCTTCGATGCCTTCGATCTTGTAGTTTGCCATTATCTTACTTTTGTTTAGAGTTGAACATAAATGTAACAATGCTGTAAAGGTATTGTTTATTATTGAATAATGCAAACGATTGAGAAGGAATCGTATGAAGCGGCATGGGGAAGGTGCTTGTAAATGAGACTCCCCCTGCATCAGCCCTAAGTAAGGCTCATGCAGGGGGAATCGGGGTGAGACCGCTGTCTAAATCATGTACTAGAGCTTGACGATGCGGTGACTGGTGACCTGTGCAGAGCTGTCTGCAAGAGCCAGGATGTACGTGCCTGCGGGTAGCTCGGTGAGATCTAGTTCGCTTCCTGAGATCTGCGTCCACTGTCGAACGATACGCCCTGCGAGGTCGTAGAGGCGTGCGCTGGTAGCATTGCCTCCGACGGTCAGATGCCCTGTCGTGGGGTTGGGGTAGATCTGTGGCTTGGTGTCAAGGGCGTGGGCGCTATTGATCTTCTTGAATGCTACCTTCACCTCTGCATCCTTCGTTACGACGAAAGTGTAGGGCGCACTAGAGAGCGTCTGACCATCTACGGATACCGACTCGACACTCTCGCCGAAACTCGCTCTGAATATTGAATAGTCCACAGGCATCGCTAGACGATAGACACGGGTAACAGGATCTGTGGCGATGGGGGCGGTTGTCCTTAGGGAGCGGAGGTAGGGGCTCTGGGTAAATAGAGGGGCATGCTCCCATTCGTGTACGTGATCCTGCACACCACAGCGCGCCTGCTGAGCAGAGGCGTCTGTACTCGTCGTGCAGAGCCCTAGGGCGATGAGACTAGAGTAAGCGAGTAGTTTTACGTTCATATTTGGATGACTAAGCTGTTCGGGTTGTGCTTGCTGTGCTGGTAGTGGGTAGGCGTGTGATGCCTTAGCTACGAGCGGATGCGAAGCTACGAGGGACAAAGATGATCATCTTGCTTTAGATGGGTATGCGTCTGTAAACAAATCGTTAAGGACGGAGTGAGGCATGGTGCCTAAAGGTAGAAATATATGGACGAATAAGGATATGCGTGTGACTGGGCAGGGGGCGTGACCGAAGGGATGATTGGCACATTATGGGGGTGAGTGTGCGATGTTCGGGGATTATTCGTAAATTTGCAACTGCATACTCTGGGTGCCTCGTCGGTGTCTAGGGATTAAGTTTATCAATACTATCGGTATGGCAGCTCATAGCAAGACTAGAGATAATATGATAGAGGTGGCACGCCAGCTCTTCGCCAAGCAAGGCGTCCAAGGGACAACGATGAATGACATCGCCGACGCTGCAGGGCGTGGACGTCGTACGCTGTACACCTATTTCAAGAATAAGGAAGATATTTTCCACGCTGTCATAGAGCAAGAGCTAAGCCACTTCCGCCATGAGCTAGAGATCGCCAAGCGTATCAGCCTACCCCCCGAGGCTAAGCTCATCAACCTCATCTACGTGCATCTCGAAGCGATGAAGACGGTTGTCAAGCGCAATGGGTCACTCCGTGCCGAGTTTTTCCGAGATATTTGGCTCGTCGAGCGCGCCCGACTAGATGTCGATCTCTATGAGCAGAAGCTACTGCAGGAGATCCTCGAGGATGGCATGGCAAAGGGAGAATTCAACATTCCCCATACGCCCACCATGGCGTACCTCCTGCACAATGCCATCAAGGGCATGGAGGTCCCCTACATCAGTGGACACGCTCGCCAGCGTAGCGATAGCCAGTATTCGCAGATCCGCGACAATGTGATGCACCTCATCCTGCGTGGCATTCGCAGAGAGCCATGGCGTCCTCAAGGCACTTCGCTAGAGAAGTAGACGACGCTAGGAGACTTATAGACAATTCACTACTCATTCACAATAACAGAATTAGACAAATGGGACTTTTACAGAATAAGGTAGCCATCGTGACAGGCTCAGGTCGTGGTATCGGCCGTGCTATTGCCCTCAAGTATGCTCAGGAGGGAGCGGACGTAGTAATCACAGACCTGCGCTGCGACGAGACCGTGCAGGCTTTCGTAGCCGAACTGCAGGCACTCGGCGTACGTGCTAAGGCTTACGTCTCAGATGCTTCCAACTATGAAGCTGCGCACGACCTCGTCAAGCAGGTCGTGGAGGACTTCGGTCGTGTAGACGTGCTCGTCAATAACGCTGGTATCACCCGCGACGGGCTGATGATGCGCATGACTGAGGAGCAGTGGGATCTCGTGATCAACGTAAACCTCAAGTCAGCCTTCAACATGATCCACGCCGTGACTCCTGTGATGATGAAGCAGCGCAGCGGTAGCATCATCAACATGGCTAGCGTCGTAGGCGTATCGGGCAATGCAGGTCAGGCAAACTACTCTGCCAGCAAGGCGGGTATGATCGGTCTGGCTAAGAGCATCGCCAAGGAAATGGGTTCACGTGGTATCCGTGCTAACTCGATTGCCCCAGGCTTCATCATCACCGACATGACGCACGCTCTAAGCGAAGAGGTACGCAAGGAGTGGGAAGCTCAGATCCCTATGCGCCGTGGTGGTACGCCCGAGGATGTGGCTAATGCTGCGACCTTCCTCGCCAGCGATCTCGCTTCGTATGTTACCGGTCAGACGATCCACGTCTGCGGTGGCATGAATATGTAGTCCTACGGCGACTGCATAGAATATACACTGGAAGCACAGGCGGATGGGCTAGTAGCTTATCCGTCTGTGCTTCGGTTTTTTCTCACCCCTCTATCGCTTTAGTTCGCCTATGGCACCTATAGTAGTCTACGAAGACAATCACCTGCTTATCGTCTGCAAACGTCCAGGCGAGATCGTGCAGGGAGATAAGACGGGCGACATCCCCATGGTCGAGTCGCTCAAGGAATACATCAAGGTCAAGTATCAGAAGCCTGGCAATGTGTTCCTCGGGCTGGTGCATCGACTGGATCGCCCTGTCGGAGGACTGGTAATCTTTGCCCGCACGAGCAAAGCATTGAGCCGCATGACGCAGATGTTCGCCCGTGGCGAGGTGCGCAAGACCTATTGGGCGATCGTGGCGAATGCCCCTGCCGAGCGTGAGCAGCGTTTGGTGCATTATCTCCTGCGCAACGAGAAGCAGAATAAGAGCTATGCCTACACCACCGAACGCCCTGGCACTAAGCGTGCGGAGCTTACCCTGCGCCACCTCTCTAGCAGTGATCGCTACCACCTCGTGGAGGTAGACCTGCACACGGGGCGACATCATCAGATCCGCTGTCAGCTCTCTGCCGTCGGCTCGGTAATCCGTGGAGACCTCAAGTACGGTGCGCCTCGTAGCCTGCCCGATGGGAGCATTAGCCTGCTGAGCCGTCGTCTCTCATTCACACATCCCGTCAGCGGTGTCGAGCTAACGCTCACTGCGCCTCTGCCCGATGATCCCCTCTGGCATGTCCTCGCAGAGGGCGTGCGAGAATAGTTCGCTTGCTCCTCCTCTGGCTCATATGTCTAGACGGGAGTGGGCTTTACCTAGATACACGGGGTGGTGCGTAGGCGCACCACCCCGTGTATCGTTATAGGAGGTCATGGCAGAGGGCGTGAGCGCAGGGCATTATTCGGCTCCTGCTGTGCTATCTAGGGGGAAAGCTCGGAGTGCACGTATGGAAAACTCCGAAAGCATTAGACTAAAACCTCCGAGTACGCTTATATGATCTATAGACCAAAGCGTGGTCTATACGATCCAAAGCGTGGATTACATAGACCAGGGCGTGGATTATATAATCCACGCCCTGGTCTGTAGATCGCATAAACGTATTCGGAGGTTTCGAGCAGGGGTTGGGGGCGTTCTTTCTATAGCCTTCGGCAGGTTTCTCTTACGGGATTACTTCCCCATGCTCATACGTGTAGGCGATAGCTGTCGTCTAGCGGATGAAGATGGCACAGCCGCCGCCAGAGGCTAGGTGAATGCTTAGACGGTCGGCGGAGGTCACTGTGCGCTCCTCTATGGTGTAGTCCAGAGGACGGGTGCGCCAGTCTGCGTCTGCTCCATCGGCATAGATCGTAGCCTTCAGCGACTGCCCTGCGGGCAAGAAGTCTAGCGGGATCTCTACCGTGCGTGCCTCATCGCCTGTCGTCGCACCTATATAATAGCGCTTGCCTGCACGGCGCATCTGCACGATATACTGCCCAGGCTCACCAGCGAGGGCGCGAGACTCGTCAATGTCGGCATCGTAGTCGAGGAAGAACTGGAAGGCGGGGTGTCCCTCATAATGCTCCACGAGGTCGGATGCCATCTGTAGGGGCGAGTACAGCACTACCCAGTCAGCGAGCTGATGTGCTAGGGTAGAGTTCACACGGCTATTACCTTGGTCGAGGTCATTCCACTTCTTGCGCTGTGGCAGGTCACGGGTACGTTCGTAGAGGATGTCGAAGACGCCAGGGGTATAATCCATCGGACCCGAGAGCAGACGAGTGAAGGGTAGGGTGACTAGATGGCGAGGGCTGTTGCCTTCGCTCCATGCATTCCACTCCATGCCTCGAGCGCCTTCGCGCGTCATCATGTTGGGCCATGTACGGCGTATGCCCGTGTCCTTGATGGGTTCGTGCGCATTGATGGTGATGCCGTATTTGGCTGCCGTCTCCACGACTTTCTGATAGTGCCGTACGCCGTACTGCCCATGATGCTTCTCTCCGTGAGGGAAGCCACCAGCATAGCCTGTCTTGACTGCATGTACTCCTCGCTCGGCATACCAACGCATAGCACTGTCTAGGTGCGCCTCGTAATGCTCCACGTTGCCCCCTGTCTCGTGATGACCGATGAGGGCAACGCCCTTGGAGGCGGCATAGCGCACGATGCTATCCATGTCGAAATCGCTATAGGGCTTCGTAAAGCCGAAATGCTGACGACCGCCCCAGCTCTCCCAGCCTTCATTCCACCCTTCGAATAGCACACCCTCTATCCCATGACGATGAGCGAAGTCAATGTATTTGATCGCATTGGCAGTAGTAGCCCCGTGGCGATTGTCCTCCATGTCCCAGCTCTCGATACCTAGGTGCATGCCCCACCAGACACCCACGTAGCGCATGGGACGGATGTAGGAGGTGTCGGAGATCTTCGAGGGTTCGTTGAGATTGAGGATGAGGGGGCTGTTGATGAGGTCTACCGCCTTGCGCCCGATCTGTATCGTACGCCATGAGGTGGTGAAGGACTGAGAGGCGCGCACTGCTACACCATCAGCCCAGGGGGCTAGGCGTACGCTGTAGTGCGTCAGCGTGTCTCTCGTGAGCGTCATCTCGGCGAAGTCATATAGAGCCGCCTCGTGAATGCTTCCCCAGATCCCCGAGTCAGTGTGCCAGGTGAATGGGGTATTGGCAGTAGAGACCTCGCTGAGCTTCTGCTCAGTATAGTCCAGCTCGTAGGTGTCCCAGTGCCCGGGAATGCTCCAGGAGGTGCCATCCTCGCAGAAGTGGAACTGGGTCAGCTCTTGTCCGATGAGGATGCTGTCTCTCTGTGGAGCGGTAACCTCGTAGCGGAAGCCAAGCCCATCGTCGAAAAGCCGTAGGCGCACCGTCATACGTACGCCCTTCTTGCCTGTGAGGTGTATGGCGAGTTCGTTGTGATGGTCTCGGTTGGTCTTGTTCTCACCCCAGGGCTGTGTCCAGATCTCGTCTACAGCCTTGCGCTCTGTCCCCTCGAGACGAAAGCCAGTAGAGAGAGGCGTGTCATCCAGCGTAGCGAAGCCTAAGGCAGAGGTATCTATGAGTGGACGACCATCGACCTGAACGGTATAATGCGGTTGTCCGTCTGCGTCGAGAAAGACTTGAGCTGTGATACGTCCATCGGGTGACGAGACAGAAGGTGTCGTCTCGCTCTGACAGGAATAGCTTAGCAGCACCAGCAGGGCTAGGGCTACTCTTCGGAAGATAATTGTTCGTGTCATCATTGTCATACAGTATGTTTGCTCTGTAAAGGTAGTGAATACACACGGGATTGGATCGGAGTACCGAGGGGGCGGTATATTGATGAGGGAATTTATCTAGGATTAGGTATTGGGGGCTAGGGCAGGTGGCTCTACCTCTGCCACCGACAAACTATGAACCTCGAGACTTACATTCCAAGCCCTAGCGTGGGCACGATATCCAGTCTCTCATAAACTTAATATGAATTTACTTAGCAAGTGTACTTTCTCGCTTACCGCTGGCTTGGTTGTCTATACCCTCACACCGCTATGGGGGACTGCCTATGGGCAGACGACACAGAGCCCACAGGCAGAGGTCGTCACCGACAGCACGACGCGCAGCCTGGACGAACTCGTCGTATCTGCCAAGCAGATCCTCGGTAGTAAGTTTCACGCCCGCAATCGCACGGGCTCGGCTTACTACATCTCACCGCTGGAGATCCAGAAGATGGGCTACACGGACATCAATCGTATGCTCCGCGCTGTCCCTGGGGTCAATATGTATGAAGAGGATGGCTTCGGGCTTCGCCCCAATATCAGTCTGCGTGGGACTAAGGCGGAGCGTAGTGAACGTGTGAGCATTATGGAGGATGGGATCTTGGCGGCTCCTGCTCCATATTCGGCTCCTGCAGCCTATTATTTCCCTAACGCTGCGCGTATGCACGCAGTCGAGGTGCTCAAGGGAAGTAGTCAGGTACAGTATGGTCCCTTCACCACGGGGGGAGCTATCAATATGATCTCCGCACCGATTCCTAGTAAGCTACGTCTGGGAGTGAATGCCTCGTATGGGGTGTACAATACTTTCAAGGGGCATGCCATCTCGGGGGATAGCTATCGACACTTCGGCTATCTCGTCGAGTACCTACGCTACGAGTCTGATGGGTTCAAGCGAAGTAGTGGGAGTGCTGATCCAGGATTTGAGCGCAATGATTTTATAGCCAAGCTACGTCTCATGACTGCGCGCGACACTGGAGCCAACCACGCTCTAGAGCTTAAGTTTGGCTTTGCCGACGAAGACTCTGACGAGACCTACCTAGGGCTGACCTCCCGAGACTTTGATCTCGATCCATACGGGCGACCTGCTGAGCTCTCAGGAGACGCTGGGGATCTCTCAGGAGATGTACCAGAAGGGGTACTTCTCTATCGAGGAGATGCTCTACGGAAGGCGTGGCGGGGTGTATCACCAGATGTATCGAGATATCACGACGCTTGATCCGCTCACGGGAGCCTTCCGACTTCAGAATACCCCTGAGGCGCGTGCCGCCTTCCTGCGTGAGCGTGAGGGAGCGAACACAGATTGGTTTCGACATCTCTTTCGCCTCGTGCCTACGACCACGCACACGCTGACCTTCAGCGCGGGGTCAGATAAGATAGCTACCTATGCCTCGCTCAGCTACCTCAACGATCCAGGATGGAGTATCACCGACCGAGTCGATCGCTTTACCGCCAAGCTCAAGTCTACCTACTACATCACAGACCAGCTAGAGGCGACGCTGACCCTCGATGGTAATATCTGCGACCAGCGTGCCCCAGAAGCGCAATACCACGCTCGGGGGGTATGAACGAGACTTCGACATCACCCCCTTCTCCTACGCCCTCGGGACTAGCCGTACGCTCCGTCCATACGATAGCACTGGCGCGCTGGAGTATTATCGCAATAACTGGGCGCCGTTCAATATCCTCAATGAATATAGGAGCAACTATATGGACATCGGCGTCCTTGACCTCAAGGGGCAGGCGGAACTTGCCTATACGCCCGTCAAGGCGCTAGAGTTGCGTGGTCTGGTCTCTCTACGTCGAGCGTCTACGGGGATCTCGCACTATATCACCGAGGGATCGGACGTGTCTCGGCAGACTATTCCCAGCGATTTGGCGAGCACGATATCAAGCTATTCGGCTTTGCCGAGATACGTTCGGCAGACAGAGAGAGCAATCCTTTCCAGGGCTATGGGATACAGTATGACCGAGGCAATCAGGTCTATTTCAATCCTCTGATCTTCCGCAAGCTCTCCGAGGATAGAGCATCCTACTTTTCTCTATCTCGTTGCTATGATCGCGGACTAACGTTCTCCACGAGTGCCACCTATGGGTATGCAGGCAAGTATATCTTCAACACGGTGCTCAACTATGAGGGCTCCAATGCCTCTGGGCGTGATTCGCGCAATCAGTGGCTTCCGACGTGGAACGTGGGGGCGAAGTGGAATATCGACCGCGAGCCCTTTGCCCACAGCCTCAGACACGTCAGCAAGCTCGCCCTCAAGCTCAGTGTAACCAACCCACTGCTCATCTACTCTGATGCTCGTCTGCGCGGTCAAGACACCGAGTACTACCAATCTGGTGGTGTATCTCTGCCCACACCACGTCAGTGTATTCTCACCCTTAGTCTCGGTCTGTAGAGATCGGGTGAAAGCTAGATCGGGATATAGGGATGACCAGCTCGCGACTTAGGGTTTACCTCGATGACGACTTAAAGTAAGTCGCCGAGACGACTTAAGGTAAGTCCCGAGCGGGACTTAAGTTGAGTCCCTATCACAAGTAAAACTAGCCCTCCACTGTGTGAATAGCACCCGAGGGATAAAGAATCATTCACAGCCATTCATTATGGACTATCACAAATACGTATTACTGGCACTGCTAGCCCTCTCATCGCTCTCGGGCTGTAGGCATCTAGACGTCAGCCCTGATGCGACACACGACATCTCGATAGATAACGAGAGCAAGATCGCAGAGCTTCTGACAGCCGCCTATCCGACGGCGAGCTACTTCGCTTTCCTCGAGGCGCGCACAGACAATGTAGGTGAGCGCACCCATGGAGAGCATTATAGCTTAAACGAGGCTATGTATTACTGGGAAGACTATGATCAGGAAGATCTCGATACGCCTCTAGCGTACTGGAATGCCTGCTACAAAGGCATTGCCCAGGCGAATAAAGCCCTTGAACTCCTGCGTGAATATCCTAAAACTCCACGTGTGCGTGCACTCTATGGCGAGGCATTCCTGCAGAGAGCCTACCTGCACTTTATGCTGGTCAATATATGGGCTTATCCACTCGGTACACCATCAGTTCGCCCGTCGGCTGGCGGAGCTTATCTCCTATGATCGCGATGCCTTCCGTGCCTTTAGTCAGGCAGACTACCACTCGACGAGCAAGTACGCAGTGATCGCGATGGGAGATCAGACGACCCTCCGCGGTCGCTTCGGCGTGGCGCGGTATGCCAATGTAGATGGCTTCCTGACCATCCACGGTATGCTCTCTTCTGAGGCGGACTTCGCGGATATCATCAGCGCCAACCTCTGCAATCCTCCTTACACCATAGCAGAGGCGCTGACGACAGCCGAGACACCATTCATCGACCCCGATGATGCAGAGCACACGCGACGCAATCGGGAGAAAGCTCTGCGTGTCTCTCAGGCGATGAAGGCGAAGCAGGCTTTCGTCGAAGGCTATTACCGTAGAGCTGTGGGCGTTCGTCTCTCTGAGATGCAGCTCCGTAGTATCAAGCGTATGACCTCCTATATCCAAATACACCATGCAGACAAATAGACTACTCGTCATCACCATAGCGCTGCTCCTCACCCTCGGGAGCTGTAGCCGAGAGGCAGACATCCCTACGCCTGCAGAGCGTGCCAGAGCTGGCGAACGTACCCTTGCCGAGCTCCTACGCTCTGCCTCTCGTGGCTGGGCTATGACGTACTTCTCTCGCTGTGATTCGCTGATATTCTCTACACCGTCCTCCTATATCGGACACGGAGACTATCGAGGTACCTATGGCTATGGGGGGCATTACTTCACGATGACTTTCGGCAGTGATGGACAGGTCAAGATGCTGGGTAACTATAGTGAGGAGGCGAGCAGTAAGCCACAGGTGAGTGAGTACGCTATCGGACGTACAAGCTCTACAGCACTGAGCTTCACCGTGTACAACTATATTCATCAGATCGTGGGGGATCGCTTCTCTGGGAGCTCGGACTTCGTCTATCAGGGGCTGGATGACCGTGGAGGGCTACTCTTCACTACAGGGCAGTATGCTGGCTTCGGGCACGAGTATATTCGTCTCGACCCTATTGCAGAGGGCGACAGCGCAGAGGATGCCATGCGCAGAGCCTATGAGCATCGTGTGCTCTTCGAGGCGATGGTCAATCCTCAGCTGCGCATTTATCAGTCTTCGCGTAGCTACTACCGCAGTGGTTATTATCTCAAGCGTCGTGTAGAGACGAATATGTCTCTACTGCGTGAGATCGAGAGCAAACGCTACTATGTCTTCCTCGCCTCTATGCTCCCTGATGACTGGCGCGAAAATTATAAAGGCTTCTCCGCTCTAGGCTCAGGCTATGCAGGGACACGCGATGGGATTAGCTTCCGCCCTGGCTTGCGGTTTAGCAATAGCCTGCGGTTCTATGACTTCGAGCGCAGGGGAGATCGCTTCGTCGCCGAGCTAGTACGAGTCTATGACCCGATCACGCGCAAGGAGCGACTGGAGAGCCGTCATCTCTATCCTCAGGGTATCCCTACGGGCTATATGGCTGAGATATGGGATCAAGGCGAGTAATAGGAATACAATGCCCCAAATGACTTCAAGCAATGAAAAAGACTATTCATAGACTCTATAAGCTAGGCCTTGCCCTAGCCAGCATCCTGAGCATACTCTCAGCATGCAACCGCGCTCCGATGGATGCGCCCGACGAGGACTACGCCCGACTCTTCCCCTTCGGGGGAAGAGATCGCCCTACAGGAGGTGATGAGCTGGTCGTTCAGCTCTGTAACCCTCAGACTGAGCTAGACCAGTATCGCTATGACGGCGAACGGAAGAAGGGCGAGTCCTCTCGCGAATACGATGTAACGGTAAGTGTCCGATTCCGTGAGGTAGATATGCGTGGACAGCTTATCCCAGATCAGTATGTCGGCTCACGCTACCGTGTACGCTATATCTCTGAAGATGGCGACTATGTTGTCCTCGGGAGCGATGCCGATGATGAGACCCTTACTGAGATGCTGACCAATGATAAGGAATATACCAAGACCTTCCGTGTGCACTCGGGCTATCCGCTCTACCTTAGCGCTATGGGCGCATCTCCTCGTGGCTCATTCATCAGAGCAAGCATCTCGGCTGTCTCCGTCGATCGTCTCATAACGGTGCCGACCATCAGCACTGAGCAGTATCAGAATGCCGAAGATATCGTCCAGATGCGTTACCCCTTCTGCGAATATGTAATCTTACCCTAGATCAGAGATGAGAACTATCCAGACTATTCTGCTTCTACTTACAGGCGGTGCCCTCCTGCTCTCTCTATCCTCCTGCGATGATCGTAGTGGGATGACCGTGGAGTCTGCCTATGTAGAGCCACTGCTGCCAGAGCCTAGCTACCGATTTGCACGCCTTGACAAGACGAGTGTAGACTATCGTGAGATCTCTTTCATCAGTGAGGGGATCAGCTCTGTCTATCGCTATATGAGCCGTGCGCAGATGTCCTTCGAGGCGATCTACCGCAATGCTCTCGGTTACTATGAGAGTGGCTATTACTCAGGCTATAGCCCTCGCGATGCTGCTGCCCGCTCCTATGCTCATAGTGCAGGGCGCGAGTCTCTGCAGAGGGATCTGCTAGGGCTATTTAATGAGTCTGCCCGCCTGAGTGGATTCGCCATAGATGGCGTAGGCTACGAGCGCAATACCCCTGCAGCTCGCGACACGCCAGGATATATAGGTGCTTCGATAGGGGATCGATGCTGAGCGCATTCGTCTGCGTGGTGTAGGTTTCCGCCTCATCCTCCCTCGCTTCCGATAGCGATGAGGCTTGTCTTCTTCGTCGGATTCTAGCTGACCTATACGAATCAAGGGCTAAAACTGTTAGAATTATATGAGATCAAATGTATTAATCCCAATGCTTGGGGTCCTAGCGCTCGTCGCTGTAGGTAGTCAAGCAGTAACTGCAAAAGAGCAAAAGATGAAGACAACGAAGGAAATCTCTCTGACCGGAGATAGCGCGACTTATGCTGCCGAGCCTCAAGAGCTCAAAACCTATACGCGTCCTAGTAAGGATACGCTCAAGCAGACCCTTACCCCTGTGCAGTACGATGTGACGCAGCGTAATGGTACAGAGCCTCCCTTCCGCAATGAGTACTGGGACGAGTTTCGTGAGGGAATCTATGTCGATATCACGACAGGCGAGCCACTATTTATCTCGACAGATAAATTCGAATCGGGCTGTGGTTGGCCTAGCTTCTCCAAACCAATTGACACGACGCTCCTAGTCGAGCATACCGATCGCTCGTACGGGATGATCCGTACCGAGGTACGAAGCAAAATAGGGGATGCTCACCTGGGGCATGTCTTCATGGATGGTCCAGAGGAGCAGGGAGGACTAAGGTACTGTATCAATAGCGCGGCGCTACGTTTCATTCCTAAGGAGCAGATGGAGCAGGAGGGCTATGGTCGTTACCTTCCCTTGCTGAGGAGTGCAGGGCAATAGCTCTCTCGAGCGTCTAGCCTTTGTCTCTATGATGAGGGTGTACCAGAATCTTATTTTGGTACACCCTCATCTCTTTTCGCCTCTTTGGCTAGTAGTCAATTACAGCTACTGCGCAGTCGGGCGGGCGACCGCCCAGGGCTGACGCATTAAAAGCTGAGCACGGTAATTTGCTCGGGGGTGCTGCGACTAAGCTTCTTCTGCAGGCGAGGGATTGATAGCCCTGTTTTCTCCCTTAAATGCATCAAGATAAAGAGGTTAATCTTGAGGACAA
>JBHACZ010000023.1:0-31555 GCA_041854825.1 Porphyromonas sp.
CTATATTTACAGCGGCCTAATACGCGTGGATCTGGGATAGTCTCGAAGTATTTCATGCTTACAAAGATAGCGCTTGTATTTTGATGCGGTTGCCCTGACCGCCCTCTACTCCTGCACGCACATCACATATTAAAGAGGCGCGCATACGCGCGTGCACGTGAAACACGACTCAACTTAAGTCGCCTCGGCGACTTACTGTAAGCCCCGAGGACGACTTAAAGTAAGTCACCCCTGCGATAAACATTAAGTCCCTTTCGCCTCCGAATGACATCCACCACCATGATCCTAGGCGAACGCCCACCTCGATCTCCGCACAGAATACAGCCCGGCTCAACAGAACTGTGAGAGCGAATACAGCACAGAATACAACTTTAAACAACAGAACCAAACAAGAAGATTTCAATTATCCAGCCATGCGACCCTAACATGCACAATTAATATCGACACAAAAAATTCCATATACACAAACATACACAGAAGCAAATCAACAACTATACAATATATAAGTACAGATGCGAGTGGATATAATCAAATTCTACTATCTTTGCAACAAGTACAACGTCTAAATAGAAGACAACGACAATGTGCCTAATGATTTCTAACTACCCTACTCGCCCCGAGGCATGCGCCCCGCGCGAGCGAAAAGGTTACTCTCCAGTCAAGTTTCAGCCTTGGCGTAGCCATCCCTATTGCCTCGGCACAGCCTTCCAGTAGCACTAATAAAAATCCACTTCATTTAATCAATTAACAGCAATGAGAGTATTCAGACAATTCATGCTCCTCGTGCTCGTATCGCTTTGCTTCGCCAGCGGGCTATCAGCACAGAGTACACGCCGAGTAGTCGGCGTAGTCAAGGATGCGCAGGGTGAGCCCATCATCGGGGCGACAGTAGTCCCCGTCGGAGCTACCGCATCAGGAGCCGTTACCGACCTAGACGGTAACTACGCAGTCAATGTTCCTCAGGGGATCACACGCCTATCCTTCAGCTTCGTAGGAATGAAGGGGCAGACGATCGACATCAATGGTCGTAATCGCATTGACGTAGTCCTAGAGTCCTCGGCAGAGGAACTAGACATACTCGTGGTGACTGCCCTCGGTATCAAGCGTACAGAGAAATCTCTATCCTACGCCACGCAGAAAGTGAAGGGCGATGCCCTCACCCAGGTTCCCTCGACCAACTTCCTCTCCAACCTCTCGGGTAAGTCCGCAGGTATGCAGGTCGTAGGCGGTGGCGGAGCGCCTGGATCTTCGGTCAAGATCACCCTGCGTGGTAACCGCTCTATCCAGGGGAACAATGCCCCTCTCTATGTCGTAGACGGCACACCTATCAACAGCACGATCTTCTCCAATGGTGGTGCCGATGGTGGATATGGCGGTGGCATCGACGTCGGTGACGGTCTCTCAGCGATCAATCCCGAGGATATCGAAGACATCCAAGTCCTGAAGGGTGCCTCAGCGGCTGCCCTCTATGGTAGCCAGGCTGCCAATGGTGTGATCATGATCACGACCAAGAAGGGCAAGGAGGGGAAGACCTCTATCTCCCTAAGCACAAGCATACAGGCTGAGATCCCCGTGATGACCTACGAGTTTCAGGATCGCTATGCTGCAGGTACGGGTGGCGTCTCTCAGAGCAGTAACCTGTCGTGGGGTGCACGCCAATCAACACCTTTCAGCAACAGCTACATCCGCGACTATTTCTCTACCGGCACGAGCTACATCACAGGCGTGAGCATCTCTGGTGGTAGCGACAAGATGAGAAGCTTCCTATCTTACCAGAACACTACCTCGGAGGGCATCATCAAGGGCAACGAGATGAACAAGCACAATCTAGCTGTCCGCACGAGCATCGACCTCTTCGGCAAATTCCTAGAAGCTGATGGTAGTGTGAACCTCACCAAGCAAAACCTCGATCATGTGCCTACTGCTCCAGGTCAATACTTCAACCCTATGGTTGGTCTGTATCTCTTCTCTGGCGGTGGCACCGAAGGCATTCGCAAGTATGAGGAGAACCCTCTGACGATGAATGCGAACAATATCGCCGTTCACAACTGGAATGTCAATCAAGACATCAACTTCAACCCCTATTGGCTTCGCGAACACCATAATTATTACAGCGAACTCTACAAGGCTATCGCCAAGGTAAACCTGAAGTTCAACTTCACCGACTTTCTCAACCTTCAGCTCCGCGGTAGCTACGACCGTAGCTGGATCGAGAACACCCGCGAAGTGGGTGTAGCGCAGTTCCCTTCTGGCACTACGGGTGGTCGTTATGACTGGCAGAAGCTCGACTATACTGAGGCATACGGAGACGCCCTGCTGAACTTCAATAAGAACTTCGTAGACGATCGTCTCTCTGTCCTTGCGACCGTCGGCACGAGCATCACGGACAATCAGTTCACCTCACGTGGCACCAATGTCGGCAACCTCGCTATTCCCCTCATCTACACTCCTACCAACAGCACCGACGGCAAGCCTGGCGTACCGCTCGCTAAGGAGCATCGTCAGCTACAGAGCGTCTTCGGTACGCTATCGCTCGGCTGGGATGACTTGATCTTCCTCGACATGACAGCGCGCAATGACTGGGCAAGTACCCTCCCAGCATCCAACCGCTCGTTCTTCTACCCCTCGATCGGAGCTTCGTTCATCTTCAGCAAACTGCTCAAGGATAGTGGTGCCAACCTCGACTGGCTATCATTCGGTAAGCTACGCGCCTCATGGACACAGGTAGGTAACGCGATGCCTTGGGGCTTGACCTACTCGGACGCTACGATCAAAAGTGGTGGTTCGATCACAGCTCCCACGATCAAGGCATTCACCGACCTCAAGCCCGAGAGAAGCACTGCGACTGAATTCGGTCTCAACCTCAACCTCTTCCAGAGTCGCCTAACCTTCGACATCGCTTACTATACTACCGACACGGAGAATCAGTACTTCCAGCTAGACAATAGCCCCAGCAGCGGTATCGACAAGTACTACATCAACGCAGGTAAGGTGCGCAACACAGGTCTCGAAATGACGCTCGGCTACACCCCCGTACGCACCAAGGACTTCGAATGGACGGGATACGTCAATTTCTCCACGAATAAGAATACCGTCGTCACCCTTCCTGAGCAATATGCTGCACAAGGCATGACTATCGGTAAGGGAGCATTCGAGTATCGCCTCTTCGAAGGTCAGGAATGGGGACAGATCTATATGAAGCGTCTACAGCATGATGAGGAGGGGCGTGTGAAGGTATTCCAGGATGCTAGTAGCAAGCTCTCTCTCGCACAGACCCAGGATGCAGAGTACATTGGCAATGTCAATCCCGACTTCCTCCTAGGCATCGGCAATACATTTACCTACAAGGGCATCGGTCTTAGCTTCCTTATTGACGGACGTTTCGGTGGCAAGGTGATCTCGACCACTCAGGCATTCCTCAATAGCTATGGTCGTAGCCTTGTCTCTGGAGAAGCTCGCGAAGCTGGTGGTGTATCCGTACCTGCAGTACTCGTCGCTAGCGATGGCTTGACCAAGCCTGTCGCATACGACAAGCCACTCGACGCGCAGATGTATTACCAGACGGCCACAGCAGCGGATATGGCACTCTACGACGCGACGAATGTTCGCCTGCGTGAGCTGTCGCTAAGCTACAGCCTGCCTTCATCTGTCCTAGAGAAGACTAAGTTCCTCACGGGCGTTCGCTTCTCGCTCATCGGACGCAATCTCTTCTTCCTCTATCGCGATGCGCCATACGATCCAGAGATCACTATGGCGACCAAGAGCAATGCAGGTACCAATGCGGACAACTTCAGTCTGCCAGCTACCAAGAGCATTGGTTTCAGCGTCAATATCAACTTCTAACAGCACCGCACAATGAAAAAGTATATCATCACCTCGGCGCTCATCGCCACGACAGCACTCTTCTCATTGAGCGGCTGCACGGACAAGTTCGATGAGTACAACCGCGACCCCTATGCGGCTAGACCCGACAAGCAGTTCGCCCAGTACGTCCTGGGCGGGATCACGCAGATGGAGAGCTCCATCTACTTCAACTATGACAATAGCGACTGGGCATTCCAGATCGAGCAGAACCTAAGCAGCGACATCTACTCGGGCTATCTCGCGCCTCCCACTCCCTTCGGTGGCGGGCAAAACAATGCCAACTATTTCATGATGGAAGGCTGGAACTCATGGTCATGGACGATCTATTACAATAATGTGATGAAGCCATGGACCATCATCAAGAGAGCGACCATTGACCTCGGCGAGAAGACCGAAGTCTATGCCGTAGCACAGATCCTCAAGGTGATGGGAGCCAATCGCCTCACCGACACCTATGGTCCTATGCCTTACTCGCACTATGGCGAGGAAGGCGTATCTACGCCCTACGACTCACAGGAGGAGATCTATACGAGCTTCTTCCGCGAGCTCGACGAGGCTGACGCTACACTCACAGCATTCGCAGCCTCAGGCTCTAGGGAGAACCTGCTCCAGGTCGCAGACAAGATCTTCGCTGGCGACTACAGCAAGTGGAGACGCGTGCTCAACTCTCTTCGTCTACGCCTAGCCCTGCGTATCAGCAAGGTCAATCCTACCCTAGCCAAGACCGAGGGGGAAAAGGCGCTCAATCACTCTGCTGGTCTCATGGAGGACTTCGACATGATGATGCCTACGGACAACATGAAGAATCCACTCAATATCCTCGCCTACGCCTATGACGATACGCGTATGAGTGCTGACATGGAGTCCATCCTTGTAGGGCTCAAGGATCCACGTGTCGGGGTTTACTTCTCCTTCGCCACCGACGAAGCGGTCGTAGCTGCCCTCGGCAAGTCTGCATACAAGGGCATTCGTCAGGGCATCAACGCCGTGGACAAGAACCTCCGTGTCAAATACTCTAACCTCGGCGCTCCCTACACCGACGAGATGAAAAACAAGACGCCTATCAAGCTCATGACTGCGGGTGAGGTGTATTTCTCTCGTGCCGAAGCAGCTCTGCGCGGCTGGGCTAGTTCTTCTCGCACCGTAGAGGAGCTCTACACCCTCGGTGTCAAGGCGTCCTTCAAGCACAATGGTCTGACCGAAGCTCAAGCAAATACCTACCTCGCCGACGCCACCAGCAAGCCTATCGACTACATCGACTATAAGAATGCTGACTACAACGCCCGTGCAGCATCTACGATCACGGTCAAGTGGGACAATGGCGATACTGACGAACGCAAGCTTGAGCGCATCATCACGCAGAAATGGATCGCGATGTTCCCCGAAGGTATGGAGGCATGGAGCGAATTCCGTCGTACAGGTTACCCACGCCTATTCCCTATCGTTGTAAACAATAGCGCAGGTACGATCAGCTCTACCGAGATGATCCGCCGACTCCCCTTCCCCACTATCGAGCGCACGCACAACCGCACTGCATTCCTTCGCGGTATCGAGCTACTCAATGCTTCCAATACCGCGACGATCAAGGGTGACCTCGGTGGAGCACGCCTCTGGTGGGACACGAATGCTGGTGCCTCCTCTAATGGCTCCAATTTCTAACCGCACGTCTCACTGACCAATCTAATAATACAAGCCCGCGATGCCTAGGCATCGCGGGCTTGTACTATTCCACCCTCCACCACCTCAATAGCACCCGACTAGCTCCCCTTCATCCAAGGACTTAATCCCTTCTCCCAAAACGATAGAACTTCCCTGGGAAAATGATAGAACTTTTTCGGAAAAATGATAGAACTTTTCATCCAAAAACATCGATGTTTTTCGGGAAAATGATAGAACTTTTTGGGCAAAAAGTTCTATCATTTTTTGAGCTTCATCCTAGGTAGGATTCCGCAGGGATATTTCTATGGGGAGAAGCGCGGGGAGCGTTAGTTGCCGCGCTTAGCAGCGGTATAGCCGAGCGTGTGAAGGATCGTGAGGATTCGGTCACGCTGATCGCCCTGGATGAGGATCTCACCATCCTTGGCACTGCCACCGACGCCGACACGCTGACGAAGCGTTTTGCCGAGAGCCTGTAAATCTTCGATCGTGCCGACGAAGCCTGTCACGACAGTTACTTCCTTGCCTGCGCGATGGCGACGGCTGATGCTGACACGAAGCGTCTGACGCTCGGGAGCAAGGGTCTCAGCCTCCTCTACTTCGTCGTATTCATATTGATAATTGGGGTCTGTACTATAGAGGATGCCGAGGCGATCTTTCCAATTGGCCATAATGTCTGATACTATCGAATAATTACCTATTTTTGTGGGATATAAAAGTACGAATAATAATCGAGCCCTTACGCCTAGAGCATAGAGAGCTCGGCAGACAACAAAAATATATGTCAGTAGTAGTTAAGCAAATAACGGATCGGGCGGACATGAAGGAGTTTGTGAAGTTCAACCTTCACCTCTACAAGGACAACCCCTACCACGTCCCTGGACTCATCAACGATGAGCTAGCGACGCTCGACCCAAAGAAAAATCCCGCCTTCCAGTTCTGTGAGGCGGCTTACTTCCTCGCCTATCGCAATGGCAAGGTCGTGGGTCGTATCGCTGGTATTATCAATCACAGAGCCAACGAGACGTGGAATCAAAACAACGCTCGCTTCGGCTTCGTGGACTTCATCAATGACGATGAGGTGGTGGATGCGCTTTTCGATGCTGTGATCAAGTGGGCACGCACTCATCGCAAGGAGATGCTCCAGGGTCCTATGGGCTTCACCGATCTCGACCACGAAGGGATGCTCATCGAGGGCTTCGACCAGATCAGCACGATGGCGACGATCTACAACTATGCCTACTACCCTCGCCAGCTCGAGCGTCTCGGCTTCGTCAAGGATCAGGACTGGAAGGAGTTTAAGATCATTGTCCCCGAGTCAATCCCCGAGAAGCATCGCCGTATCTCTGACATCGTTCGCAGGAAATATGGGCTCAAGACGGTGAAGTTCAAGACGCGCAAGGAGGTCGGGCCCTATGCCCATCGCATCTTCGAGACGCTCAATCAGGCGTATTCTGTCCTATACGGATTCTCAGAGCTAACCGAGGATCAGATCGACTACTACGTCAAGCAGTACATCCCGATGATCAATCTCGACTTCGTGACCCTCATCGTCCGCGAAGAAGATGACAAGGTCGTGGCGTTCGCTATCACCGTGCCCAACCTCAGCCGCGCTCTGCAGAAGGCTAAGGGTAGCATGTACCCCTTCGGATGGGCGCACCTAGCGAAGGATCTATATATGAAGGGCAACCCCGTCGTAGACCTTTACCTCATCGGCGTTATCCCCGAGTATCAGAATAAGGGTGTCAATGCGCTACTCTTCGACGATCTCATTCCCGTATTCCAGCGCAATGGCATCAAGTACGCCGAGAGCAATCCCGAGCTAGAGACCAACGCTGCCGTGCAGATGCAGTGGAATTACTTCGAGCGCGTACACCACAAGACGCGCCGAGCCTACATCAAGCGTATCTAACTCATCCCCCTAGTGGGCAGTAGCCATAGTCCGATCGCTGACAAGGTGCCACCGCGTACCTCGGCACGCCGATCCGAGACTGGGGCTACTGCCCACTGCCTGTATATAATATGGTCTACCAAGAGGCGATCGCCTACCTCTATGCTGCCACGCCGGTCTATCAGCAGATCGGCTCGAGTGCTTATAAGCCAGGGCTAGATAATGTCCTTGCGCTCGATGCGCACTACGATCACCCGCACCGTGCCTTCGAGACGATCCACGTCGGCGGGACGAATGGCAAAGGCAGTACTTCGCACACGCTCTCGGCAGTACTGCAGAGTGCAGGTTACAAGGTCGGGCTATTCACTTCGCCCCATCTGGTAGACTTCCGTGAGCGTATCCGTGTCAACGGGGAGATGATCTCCGAGGAGTACGTGGTGCGCTTCACTGAGGAAGCACGGGATCAGATCCAGCGCGTCGAGCCGTCTTTCTTTGAGCTCACGACGATGATGGCGCTATGCTACTTCCGAGACATGGGCGTAGACATCGCCATTATCGAGGTAGGGTTAGGCGGCAGGCTCGACTGCACCAACATCATCTCTCCGATCCTCAGCATCATCACAAACATTAGCCTAGACCATACCCAGTACCTCGGCAATACTCTGGCTGAGATCGCAGGAGAGAAGGCAGGCATCATCAAGCCCCATACGCCCATCGTCGTAGGCAATGCTAGCGGACTAGGTGTACGCGAGACGATGGAGCGCGTAGCTCGTGAGCGCAATGCTCCGCTCTATATCGCCAGCGAAAGCCATGCCCTCTCAGGCTATACCCACGAGGCAGGCATCTATCACTACACCTCATCCCGCTGGGGAACGTTCGCAGGCGAATTAAGAGGCTTCGCCCAGGCAGAGAACACCGCCACGATCCTCACCGCGCTAGAAATCCTCGCCCAGACGAAGGACATCACGAGCGAGGCCGTAGCTCATGGCTTCGCCCATGTCGTATCACTCACGGGCCTGCAAGGTCGCTGGCAACAGCTAGACAGTACTCCAGATCTCATCTGCGACACTGCGCACAATGAGGCGGGGATCACCATCGTCACCGAGCAGCTCCGCGCCCTAGCCCCCCGCTATAGCTCTGTGCACATCATCCTCGGGATGGCAGGCGACAAGGATGTCCGCGCCGTGCTATCAATCCTCCCCCGAGAGGCAGGCTATCGCTATTACTTTACCCGTGCCGAAGTCACCCGTTCGCTCCCAGAGGAGGAGCTGGCTCGCCTAGCACGTGCCACTGGTCTCGAGGGAGAGACCTACCCCAATGTCCCCACAGCTCTCATAGCTGCCCGCAGAGAGGCGGACGGTCACAGTCTGATCTTCGTCGGAGGGAGCAATTTCGTTGTGGCAGATCTCCTGTCACACACCTATCACGCGTAATATTCATTCAACTATTTATCGTATGACAAACCAAGTTACTACTAGTCTGAGAGACCGCGCGTCGGTTCGCTGGGGTGCACTCATCCTGCTCTCTCTGACGATGTTCTTCGCCTACATGTTCGTAGACGTGCTGTCTCCTCTCAAGAGTCAGCTAGAGGGAGCTATCGGCTGGGATGATACTGTATTCGGCATCTACGCTGGGAGTGAGTTTTTCCTCAATGTCTTCGTTGGCTTCCTCATCTTCGCGGGGATCATCCTCGACAGGATGGGTGTACGCTTCACGGCGATCCTATCAGGATCGATGATGGTGATCGGTGCGCTGATCAAGGTATATGGACTGAGCAAGGGCTTCGCTGAGGGCGGACTCGGATATGATCTACTCAATAGCTTCTGGACAGAGCTACCTGCCTCGGCGAAGATGTCTTGCCTTGGCTTTATGATCTTCGGCTGTGGTACGGAGATGGCAGGAGTAACGGTGTCACGTGCTATCGTGAAGTGGTTTCACGGCAAGGAGATGGCACTGGCTATGGGTATCGAGATGGCAGTAGCACGCCTCGGAGTGTTCTCCATCTTCTGGATCTCACCTTGGCTGTATGAGCACTTCGGCCACTCTGTGAGTGCGCCTGTGATCTTCTGCACCATCCTGCTGTGCGTAGGTCTATTCCTCTACATCGTCTACGGCTTCATGGACAAGGCTCTTGACCGCGAGGGTGTAGCAGATGAGGGAGAAGAACCATTCCGCTTCAGCGACCTGGCGAAGGTATTTGGCAATCGTGCTTTCTGGATCGTGGCTCTGCTATGCGTACTTTACTACTCTGCGATCTTCCCCTTCCAGAAGTTTGCCGCTGAGATGCTCGAGGCAAAGGTAAACTTCGACCCTAGCTTTGCGTCACGCCTCTTTAGCCTCTTCCCCATCGGTGCGATGATCATCACACCATTCCTCGGGACGTTCCTTGACCGCGTGGGCAAAGGTGCTACGATGCTCGTCATCGGCAGTATAATGATGATCGTCAGCCACTCGATTTTCGCCCTCTATCCCTTCGCTGGAGGTACGAGCCTTGACACGTTCGTAGCTACGGCAGCGATCGTAGTGCTGGGGATCTCGTTCTCGCTCGTGCCTGCGACGCTCTGGCCTAGCGTGCCCAAGCTCATCGATAGTAAGGTGCTCGGCTCAGCTTACTCGGCGATCTTCTGGATTCAGAATATCGGACTTATGTCTGTCCCCTACATCATCGGGCTCGTCCTCAAGTCTAGCAACGCAGGTCTCCCCGAGGGAGCGACCAAGGATTATACGCTCGCGATGCTCGTCTTTGCCTCTTTCGGCGTGATGGCACTCCTCATGGCTTTCGTCCTCAAGGTCATGGATGCGCGCAAGGGCTACGGGCTCGAGCTGCCAAACGTCAAGAAGTAGACACCACCCACCTCTACTCATACATCAAGGGGCTACGGCATATGCTGTAGCCCCTTGATCTTTTATGTTCTAGGGATCTCTACGTCGTTCCTTAACCTCGGCATGCCTGCCTCACGGCGAGACCGAATAGAGATCATGCGTGCGCACCGCTCACGCATACGTGTGGGAGGGCTTCACTTTAAGTCATCCTCGGGACTTACAGTAAGTCGCTCGTGGGACTTAGAGTAAGTCACCTCGGCGACTCAAGTTGAGTCGCCGAGGCGATATACAGTAAGCGGTGTGTGTGACACGACCTCTAGTCTGCCCGAGGCTAGCCCTTACCAAGCTGGGCGCTAATGACTGAGCCGTCGCGCAGGACGAAATGTACCGTGATGTCTTGATAGTCGTCAGTCAAAGGGATAAGCCAGAAGTAACCTCCGCGGATCCAGTCCAGCTCATGCATCCCGACCTCTGAGGCACGCACCGCCTCCCTGCGCCATAGATTCATCTTTTTCCCTTCGATGGCTGGGCGGTAATCATTATAGGCAAAGGCAAACATAGGCGAGACGTCTACGCCACGGCTCGCAATGCGGATGTGGCGTAGATCATAGGGCGTGCGCTCCCAGTTGTGCGGAGCATAGTCGGGGGTCTTCCAGTAGTCATTGTGCAGGCGTCGCAGTGAGTCGTACGATCCACCACCATGACACGTCCCCACAGCTGGCCAGAAGGGTTCGTTGTAGGGATCTTCTCGGTCATGGAGCAGACCCGATATGTGTTCGCCTCGACGCACGACCTTGGTCTTCCGCCCTAGGTCAATATAGCGAGGAATCTCATACCCCCAGAAGACACGACCGCCGAGGATATTGTATCCCCCACCGATGGGGCGCTCCTCTAGGGGCAGGTGTCCATATAGCCTATCACATTCGTCTCTCCACTCCTGCAGATATTCGTCCTCTCCTTTATGACTAGCGAGAGGCTCGGCATAGATCATCGCGGGGTATGCCTCTGGGGCGAGACCGAGCGGACGAAGCCCTAGTTCGTCGAGCGCAATAGAGTCGGCTGGTCGCCTAGAGGGAGGTGTAGGGTCAGGGTCTTGGGGACGCTTGCCTGCGGGATCGCCTTGCTCGGGGTCGGCAGGCGGTTTGCCTGGGTCTGCGGGAGCAGGTCCAGGATCATCGTTGTCATCCGAGGGATTGGGGGCGGGCTTATCGGGATTTCGAATGATCGGAGCAGGGACAAACTCCTCAGCTCTATCCCGACACGAACCAGCGAGAGAGAATATCATCTCCAGAGCCATCAAATGTACAATTGCCTTCATCGCGGTAGTATGTTATTTTGAAGCACTGCAGTGATCAACAGATTCAGATCTAGTTAGTTTACTACAGGAAAACTTACAAAGAGTAATGCAAACAGGCAAATAATCACCGCACATCCCCTCAAATAAATTTTCTCATATTCTACTCCATTCCATTGCCTTGCGGGCAAAAGAGACCAAGCAAGTGGGGAAGCGGGCAAGAGAAAAGGGTAAATTACACAGTGCAAAAAAGCCGAGATAAAATGCCATGGCTCTGTCCCAAACTTTGGGATATGTAGACCAGGCTTTGGTATATGTATCCCAAGGTTTGGTATATGTATCCCAAAGCTTGGGACAGAGATCGAGCAAGGTAAGTCGGGGATTTAGATACAGGCTACAGGGATTTATGACCATGAGAGAGGCGACACCTTACAGCACTCAAAGCCATCAGCGCCGTGCAGACACCATCATCCGAGAAGAGAATACTTCAGAGATGCGCAAACCCTCGAGAGCTAGGGCACGTGACCCAGCTCCCGAGGGCTTGTTCATCTCTAGTCTTACGGCAAAGCCTTAGCCCTTGCCGAGCTTAGCGCTAACAACTGATCCGTCACGCAAGACGAAATGTACCGTGAAGTCCTGATAGTCGTCTGTTAGCGGAATGAGCCAAAACTTACCTCCGCGGATCCAGTCTAGTTCATGCATCCCGACCTCTGAGGCACGAACTGCCTCCCTACGCCATAGATTCATCTTCTTACCTTCGATCACTGGGCGATAGTCATCATAGGCAAAAGCAAACATTGGAGAAATGTCTACACCTGCGCTGGAGATACGTATGTGCCTTAGGTCGTAAGGGGTAAGCTCTGACCTATATGGAGAGTATCGGGGAGTTGCCCAATAATCATTGTGCACGCGCCGAAGCGAGTCATACGACCCTCCGCCCACACAAGTTCCGACGACGCCACCGAATGTATCGCCCTCATAATAACGCTCCTGAGATCGGAAAAAGCCCGATATATGCTCTCCACGACGTACAGCGCCTGATGTCCGCCTGAAGCTAAGGTATCTAGGGATCTCATACCCCCAGAAGACAGCTCCTTCGAGACTATGACGGCTAAATCCCAGGAGGGGTTCGTCTCGCTCCGCCGCAACTCTATTAAACTCATCCAAAGCCTCCTGGAAGAGTTCGTCATCTCCTTTGTGCTCAGCCAAAGGCTCGACGAATATCATTGCGGGGTATGCCTCAGGAGCAAGATCCAGCGGACGAAGTCCTAACGCCTCCAGCGCTACAGAATCGGCGGGACGGGGCGCAGGTGTAGCAGGCTCGGGATCCTTGGGAGGGTCATTCTCGGGATTGCCTTGTCCTGGGTCAGCGGGGGGATCTTGAGGGTCTTGATTCGGAACCACCGACCTACGAATCATTGGCGCAGGAACGAACTCCTCAGCTCTATCTTTGCATGAGCCGATTAAAGAACTACCTATCGCCAAAGCGATCAAATAAACTATTGTTCTCATTTTGGATGAATATTTATGTAGCACCACACTCCGTGACTATAATCTCTCAGATCCTCAGGCTTGGTGGGATCATATGCCTCTCCTAGAACCTTTTTACCCGAAACTGGGTCGGGAACATCTTCGTTAGGACTAAGATAGGACACCAAACAATATCCTACACCTGGACCTTTATGTTTATTCAGAGCTCCCCAGCCCCAATTACAATGTACATAGTTAAGGCTCTCTGTCTTTTGGTCTATAGTTTTCCCATACCATTTATCTTCGGTTATCTTCTGAACAACATAGTATCCATCAATCAACCAAGAATGACCTCCACCGCCTTTGCCATCACTTCCCCCCATAAGAATGGGATACCTATTTCTCAGCACCTGTTGCATAACTGAGAAATTTACTCCATAGATAGACTGTCCCCTTGTATATCCAACACGTTCTAGAAAGTCAACCGCATGAAAATTATACGCCCATGTCCCATCTACATCATAACGTATAACTGGCAACCTATCTGCAACATATCGTGTAGCTTCAGACACCTGCCGTACAAAATCTTCAGGATAGTCAGTCGAATCCCTGAAGATATGAGTTTCTATCGTCTTAAGATATGGCCAGTCTAAAGTAATACTATCTAGTTTCTTTGGATACTCGTAGTATGCCATTATTTGCATAACTGACATTGGCACACAACCAGCCTCTCCTGGGCGTGGTCCCAACTTATCAGTATATTGTACAGTATCCGCCAATTTATTAAATGGATAGTATATAGACCAAGTGGTAGTCAGAAGTTTAGGAACAGAATCTAACGCCTTGCGTGTCTCTACAACTTCAAACTCAGGTGCATTAGCATGTTCGCACCCTCCCATTGAAGGTTCGCACTCTCCCCAAGGGCACTCTCTTAAGAAGGCATGATGATAGCACTTGCCCTTGGCACACTTTTTCTCTGGACACTTTGGGTCTACTTCGAACACTGGAGGAAGATTGGCATGCGTGCATATCTTAGGAGGTTTACAGATATTGAGTGGACAATACTGTACAGGGTCGGGCAAGTTAGTGTGCGTACACATAAAACGAGGACACAGCTTGTACGGACAACCTGGGTCAATTGATGTCAGGTTCATTGCGAGAAGGGGATGGACATCGTTACCCGTAGCGTTGGGGTCATAGTTGCCAGATTCGGCAACGTAGACAACCTCATTTTGTCCTCCAGCAGCATATACAAAAGCATAGCCCTGTTCCTCGGAGAAGTTTACTACGTAGAGGTCAGCACCAGAGGCAGAGCGCAAACCACTAGTTTGCAGGGGATCTACACGCGAGACCATCAGCGGGCGGGCACTTCTCAGCTCGCTCGATCGGAAGACATTCGCAGTCTGTAGGGCAGACTCGGCAATTTCATCGACTAATGCACGCTCGGCATCTGCCGCAGAGGACACAGCCACCTCTGGCGTATCTACCTCGTGCATCCCATTACAGGAGATCAAAAGAAACGCTCCTATAATAAAACTAATGTTTTTTTTCATACACTAATCATTCTAAGAGTTAGACTTTGTGATATTTCGATGAGGCAAACTTACAAAGAGTAATTCGGAATTCCAAGTAATCAGTGCGCATCCCCTCAAATAAATTTTCTCATATTCTTTCACTGCTTTTCATTGCCTTGCGAGCAAAGGAGACCGAGCAAGGGGAAAGCGGGTAGAGGGAAAGGGAGAATTACACAGTGCAAAAAGACCGAGATAAAGTGCCATGGCTCTGTCCCAAGCTTTGGGATATGTAGACCAGGCTTTGGTATATGTATCCCAAAGCTTGGGACAGAGATCGAGCAAGGTAAGTCGGGGATTTAGATACAGGCTATGGGAGTTTATGACTATGAGGGAATCGATTAGACCATATCAAAGCACATACGAATAGCCCGAGAGCCTTCGACAGAACGATATTATACTACGCAAATTCCCTGCCTACGTCCTAAAACTTAGTATCTTTGCACTAAGGAAGATGGGCAGTGAACGCCACTGCCTCGGATACCTCATCAGACATAATCACTGATATACTATGACCCGACTAAGCAAAGTCGCCGCAATGATCCTGACGGGTCTTGCACTCTGCGCTGTAGGCTTCACCGCCTGCACTGAGACCGAACGCTCGTCCGCAGATCCCCTCGTCCTCGACTCTGTAGCGATGGACGAGACGAAGTATTATGAGTTCACCCCGCACGCCGATGATGCCGAGGGTGTCCCCTTCCGCGTCTCTGTGGATGTCGCCCTGCATTACCTCTATCCTGTAGGGTCGGACTCGCTACGTCTAGCCCTCAACGAATGGGTGCTGGGAGATCGCTATGCCGACCTATCACCTACCGAGGCTGCGCAGAAGTATCTCGCTGGCAAATATGAAGCTCTGACCGACGAGATGACCCAGATCCCTCTACCCGAGGATAAGTCTACGATCGTGCAGGAATGGCTACACAGCCTACAGACAGACCTCGTGGCAGACACAGAGGGCTATGCCTCATTCTCTTCGACGCTGACGACCTACTCCGGTGGAGCGCACGGGATGAGCAGCGTGAGCTACCGTTCGTTCGACAAGGCGACGGGGCGCGCCATCCTAGAGAGCGATCTATTCGTAGACAGCTATCAGGATCAGCTCGGGGATATTATCCTGCAGGCGCTCGTCAAGCACTTCGAGGTCGCAGACACCGATGCCCTCGAGAGCGAAGGCATCCTCTTCTCTGCGGAGAATCTCGAGCTCAATGGCAACTGCGCCCTCAGCGAGGAGGGGCTAATCTATTGCTTCAACCCTTACGAGATCGCCCCCTACTCCGTAGGCATCATTACGGTGACCCTACCCTGGGAGAGCCTTCGTCCCATTATTCGCTCGGGCGGCATCGCCGAGCAATACATTCATTTAGACGCACCGCACTAGATGGTAGACATTATATATAAGTATTTCCCCTCACTGAGCGAGCAGCAACGCGAGCAGATGGCTCGCCTCGATGAGTTGTACCGCCACTGGAATGCGCAGATCAACGTGATCTCGCGCAAGGACATTGATATGCTCTATGAGCATCATGTCCTGCATTCGCTGGGCATTGCTCAGATGATCCGCTTCAAGGCTGGTAGCCATGTCCTAGACTTCGGATGCGGTGGAGGATTTCCTGGGATTCCGCTGGCGATCATGTTCCCAGAGGTAGAGTTTCTCCTGGTCGATAGCATCGGCAAGAAGATCAAGGTAGCCACTGCCGTGGCAGAGGCACTAGGACTCACGAACGTCCGCACACTACACGGACGCGGTGAGCAGATCTCGGAGCAGTTTGACTTCGTCGTGAGCCGTGCCGTGATGCGCCTGGACGAACTAGAGCCCATGGTGCGTCGCCTCATCTCTCCCGAGCAACGCAACGGCATGCCCAACGGGCTCATCTGCCTCAAGGGAGGCGAACTGCAGAGCGAAATCCGCAAGTACAAAAACATCGTCGAGGTGCAGGAGCTATACCCTGCGTTCGACGAAGAGTATTTCAAGACGAAGAAGATCGTCTACCTACCCCTCTAGCCGAATGGTACAAGTCAAGGTTTTCGCCGTCAATACTGTACAGGAGAATACATACCTCCTGCACGACGACGCAGGCAATGGTGTGATCATCGACTGCGGATGTATGTCCACAGCCGAGCAGGAGCGCATCACGAGCTACTGCGACCAGAGAGGCATTACACCCCGTCTACTGCTCAATACCCACCTGCATTTCGATCATTGCTGGGGCAACCCCTGGGCTATGCGCCAGTGGGAGGGACTCCGTCCGCACTGCCACAGCCGAGAGCTAACGCATCAGCCTAGCCCAAGTGAGCAGTTTGCCCGCTTCGGGATGATGATCCGCTTCGAGGATGTCCCCCACGAAGATTACATACTCATAGAGCAGGGACAGGTCTTGAGGGTTGGGGAGTTTACCCTAGAGGTGCGTGAGGTACCTGGGCATTCGCCTGGGCATGTGATCTTCTATTGCCCAGAGGAGGGCTTTGCTATCGCTGGCGATACGCTCTTCTATGAAGATATCGGACGTACCGATCTCTGGGGAGGCAACTACGATCAGCTCATCACGAACATTAGAGAACAGATACTCACCCTCCCAGACGACACCGTCGTATATACTGGACACGGAGCTAGCACCACGATAGGTCACGAACGCCTGCACAACCCCTATGTGCGGTAATTTGTCGTATATTTGCCAGTAAGATTATTTCAGATATGAAGCATTACAACCGCGTCCTGCTCAAGCTCAGTGGCGAATCGCTGATGGGTAGCCAGCAGTATGGTATCGACACCACCCGTCTCTCGGACTATGCCGAGGATATTCGCCAGGCAGTAGAGATAGGCATTCAGGTCGCCATCGTCATCGGAGGAGGCAACATCTTCCGCGGGCTGTCGGGTGCGACCAAAGGCTTTGACCGCGTCAAGGGCGACCAGATGGGTATGCTCGCCACGGTCATCAATAGCCTTGGGCTCTCATCAGCACTCTCAGCAGTAGGCGTACGCAATAGAGTTCTCACCGCCATCCGTATGGAGCCCATCGGGGAGCTGTACACCAAGTGGCGCGCCCTCGATGCTATGGCAGCAGGCGAGGTCGTCATCCTCTCGGGCGGCACTGGCAATCCTTTCTTCACAACAGACACGGGGTCGTCCCTGCGCGGCATCGAGCTAGAGTGTGACGTGATGCTCAAGGGGACGCGCGTCGATGGTATCTATACCGCAGACCCCGAGCGTGACCCGACGGCGACGAAGTACGACCGCATCTCCTACCAGGAGATCTATCGTCAGGGGCTCAAGGTGATGGATCTCACCGCCACGACGATGTGCATGGAGAATAATCTGCCGATCGTAGTTTTCGACATGGACACTCCAGGCAACCTCCTGCGCGTCCTTCGTGGAGAGAATATCGGCACCTACGTTGGCAACGAGTAAGCCAACCTTTTTGCCCTAGAGATCGAAATCAAATTTCCAAAGACAGTAATTATATATGAGCGACCTCAAAAGCCTCATCGCACAGGCGAGCAACAATATGAGCAAGTCCGTCGATTACCTCGAAGAGCAGGTATCACGTGTACGTGCTGGTAAGGCGAACCCCAAGATCCTCGACGGGATCTCCGTCGAGTACTATGGCAGCGTAGTGCCCCTCAATCAGGTAGCGTCTGTAACCATCCCCGACGCCAAAAGCATCGTCATCACGCCATGGGAGAAGAACCTCATTCGTGATATCGAGCGTGCGATCATCAACTCTCCCCTCGGCATTACGCCCGAGAACAATGGCGAGGTGATCCGCCTAGGCATTCCCCCTCTGACCGAAGACCGACGCAAGGAGCTAGTCAAGCAGGTCAAGGCAGATGCCGAGGAAGCCAAGATCCGTGTGCGCAACATTCGTCGCGACACCAACGAAGCCATCAAGAAGAGCATCAAGACGGACAACACCCCCGAGGACGTTGCCAAGGATGCTGAAGGTGAAGTGCAGAAGCACCACGACAAGTATATCAAGCGCATCGACGAGATCTTCGCGGAGAAGGAGCGCGAGATCATGACCGTCTGACCCCATTCACCATAGCGAAGCCTAGATGCTCCGAGCCATCGCACTGGCTCTAGGTCTAGGCTTCGCTCTATTGCCTAGAGGAGACGATGATCATAGAGGGACTAGTCATACGAAACACGGGTAGCCACTATCTCGTCCTGTGTGATGATGGAGTACAGCGTGCCTGCTTAGCCAAGGGGAATCTCCGCCTTCGCGGGATTCGCTCGACCAGCCCTATCGTCGTAGGCGACCGTGTGGAGGTGATGATCACCCCCGAGGGAGCAGGCGATGCCCACTATATGCGCGAGATACTGCCTCGACGCAACTATATCATGCGCCGAGCAGCCAACCTCTCTAAGCAGTCACACATCCTCGCAGCCAATATCGATGCCTCGTTCCTCATCTGCACACTCGTTGCTCCCGAGACCAGCACGACCTTCATAGATCGCTTCCTTGCCAATGCCGAGGCATATCGTGTGCCTACGGAGCTGATCTTCAACAAGGCGGACATGCTTACGCAGGAGGGTCTGGATGCCCTAGGCGAGCTCTCCGACCTCTATTCGTCCATCGGCTACACATGCCACATCGTCTCTGCCATCACGGGTGAGGGACTCGATGCCCTGCGCAGTCGTATCGAGGGACGCATTACCCTCTTTAGCGGACACTCAGGCGTAGGTAAGAGTACGCTCATCAATGCCCTCATCCCAGGGGCAGACCTACGCACAGCCGAGATCTCAGCCGTGCACAACTCGGGCACGCACACTACGACCTTCTCACAGATGCTCCCGCTCCCCTCGGGCAATGGCTATCTCATCGACACCCCAGGGATCAAGGGCTTTGGGCTACTTGATGTCGAGGAGGCAGAGGCATCGCATTACTTCAGAGAGATATTTGCCCTGAGCGAAGGCTGTCGCTTCGGCAACTGCACCCACACCCACGAGCCAGGCTGTGCCGTACTCTCCGCCCTCGACGAAGGGACAATCGCCCTCAGCCGATACACAAGCTATCTCGGCATCCTCGAGGACAGAGAGACCGACGGCAAGTACCGCGCCGACCACTAAGCTAGCTCCTCATACGAGTAGCCTAGCCCCAACCCACAGAATATGAGCTTCCAGATAGATCGACGTTCGTCCGAGATCATCAACGCCCTACGTTTCCCGCTGACGATCCTCGTCGTCTGCTCGCATTGTGTTCTCACTCGAAACTTCAAACCTATAGAGTTCTCACTCGACGGAGACAACCTTTTCCTCGCTGTGGACATGATTACCCGCAGTCTAGGTGCGATCGTCGTAGCATGGTTTGCTCTCATCTCGGGATACTTCTTCTTCAGCCGCGACCAATTTGTGGCTACAGACTACACGAAGGCACTGCGCTCTCGGGGGAAATCCTTGCTCATCCCCTATATCCTGTGGAATCTGATCTACATCGCAGTCCTCTGGGGAAAGAACTATTTCTCCACGCTCGTCGGCTTTGCTCCAGGCATTCAGCCTCAGGAGCAGTACATTCTGAGCAATTCATCTCTCCTTCAGATGATGCTTCTACCGCTCAATCATCCCCTCTGGTACGTCCGCGAGCTTATTTACCTCACGATCGCTAGCCCGATCATCTACATCCTCATCCGCTACCTACGGCTCGGAGCTGTAGTGCTCATGGCTATTCCACTGCTTGGGCTATTACCATGGGGGCAAGCTGTCATCTCTCGAAGTATAGGGGTCAGCATTTGGTTCTACTTCGTCCTAGGAGCATACCTTCGCAGTGCCTCGATAGATCCCGTTCGGCTAGCTCACCGCCTAAGATGGGTCGGGATCTTGGGGACTATTGCACATTACGTCTTGCTTCTCTTTCTCTCTGACAGGAGCTATTTCCACTGGTCGTTTCAGCTCTCTATGCTGACGATCCCCATCCTAGCCTTCAACGTCTGCGCCTATCTCTACGACCGAGGGGCGAAGGTCGTGCGCTACTGGACGGAGCTATCACGGACGGCTTTTTTCGTCTACTCCATTCACGCCATCGTCGTGATCAATCTCATTCGCGGCTTTCTCTATACGACTCCGCTTGCCAATAACGGCTATGGGCATATCGCCATACTCCTCATCACAGCGGGGAGTGTAAGCATCCTCAGCGTCCTTGCCTACTATATAGCTGTGCGGATAGCTCCGCGTATCACTGCCGTCCTCTGTGGCGGGCGCATCTGACCGAGCATTCCCCACAAGCCATCTACCATCTGACCATCTAACCCCACTAAATACAATATGACTACTATGATCTACGACATCGCGATCATCGGTGCTGGACCAGGAGGTGCAGACACTGCCGAGTACGCAGCCTCTCGCGGGCTGAGCGTCGTCCTTATGGAGCGAAACAAAGTCGGGGGCGTCTGCCTCAACGAAGGTTGCGTCCCTACCAAAGCACTCCTCCACTCCGCCCACATCTATGCCAAAGCCAAGGAAGGACGCAAGTACGCTGTCCAAGCCTCGAACGTAGAGATCGAGTTACCCAAGCTCATGGCGCGCAAGACCAAGATACTCAAGAAGCTCGGCGCTGGGATCAAGATGAACCTCACCAACCGTGGCGTTACCCTCGTCGAGGGGACAGCTCGCCTCATCGGCAAGGACTCTGCGGGTATATTCACCGTCTCCTGCGGAGAAAACGAGTATCAGGCACGCCACGTTATCCTAGCTACAGGTAGCGAAGCCTTCATTCCTCCCATCGAGGGATTACAACCAGGCGACTACTGGACAGCCCGCGAAGCCCTCGAGGTGAGCGAGCTTCCCGAGCGTCTCGTAGTCATCGGCGGAGGTGTCATCGGGATGGAATTTGTCTCGTTCTTCAACACCCTCGGGACAGAAGTTACCGTCGTGGAGATGCTTCCCAAGATCCTCGGACCTATGGATGACGAAGTGTCTACGGAGTTGCAGGCTGCCTTTGCCAAGCGTGGTGTGAAGTTTCACCTCTCGACGCGCGTCGTAGCCATCCGCGACGGGGTAGTCTATGCCGAGAATGAAGCTGGGACACTTGAGATCCCTGCCGACCGCATCCTCATGAGCGTAGGTCGTCGCGCCCTAACGCGCGATCTCGGGCTCGAGGAGCTAGGCGTCGCCCTTACCCGTGGAGCTGTCGCCGTAGACGAATATATGCAGACGAATATCCCTGGGCTCTATGGCGTGGGCGATATCAACGGCACCTCCATGCTCGCCCATACCGCCACACGCGAGGGCGTGATAGCTGTCGATCACATCCTAGGTCATGCAGAGCCGATGAGCTACCGTGCGATCCCTGGCATCGTGTACACCGATCCCGAGATTGCCTCGGTCGGTCGCACCGAGCAGGAGCTACGTGCCGAGGGTGTCGAGTACCACGTACACCGCATCCCGATGACTATGTCGGGGCGTTTCGTCATAGAGAATGAGATGGTCATGGGGCTGTGCAAGCTCCTCACAGACGCTGAAGGCGTCCTCCTCGGTGCACATCTCCTCGGCAATGGCAGTAGCGAGATCCTCGCACCTGCGATCATGGCGGTAGAGAACCGTATGAAGCTCTCCGACCTTAGTCGTATCGTCTTCCCCCACCCCACCATCTGCGAAATCCTCCGCGCGGCTGCTATGCACCACTAGAGCGGAGTAAGTACCAGCTATTACCTGTATGATCGAGATGGGCACTGGTGGTCTGCGCAAGATCATACACATCGACATGGATGCTTTCTTTGCTTCGATAGAGCAGAGAGATCGTCCCGAGTGGCGAGGACGTCCACTCGTCGTCGGTTATCCTAGAGCGCGGAGCGTCATCGCTGCTGCTAGCTACGAAGCTAGGCAGTACGGTGTACGCTCCGCGATGCCTTCGACCACAGCCATACGTCTCTGCTCTGACCTTATATTTGCCCCTCCTCGCTTCGATGCCTACGAACGTGTATCGGCAGAGATCATGAGCATCTTCCACGAATACACCGACCTGGTCGAGCCTCTGTCCCTCGACGAAGCCTATCTCGATGTCACGGCCAATCACCGAGGCATAGCTACAGCCACCGAGATAGCCACCGAGATCAAGCGCGCCATCTACGAACGTACGGGGCTGACCGCCTCGGCAGGTGTCTCCTACAATAAGTTCCTCGCCAAGGTAGCCTCTGACTACGACAAGCCTAATGGGCTATTCGTCATCAAGCCCCACGAGGGAGCAGAGTTCGCTGGGCGTCTCCCCGTCGATCGCTTCTGGGGCGTAGGCAAAGCTACCCTTCGGCGTATGCACGAGCTAGGTTTCCTGACGGGGCAAGACCTGCGCCAGGCAGGAGCCGAACGGCTCATTACCCTTTTCGGGCGCTGGGGACTCTCCCTCTTTCATAATGCCTGCGGGCAGGACGACCGCCCCGTTATCCCTCAGCACTACCGCCAGACCATCGGCGTAGAGACGACGCTCAACACCGATGTATCTGACCTGGACAGCCTACACAGCATCCTCGATGATCTGATCGAACGTCTATGGAGGCGCGTCCACAAGCCTGGGCGCAATTTCTCGGGGCATATCGTCGTCCTCAAGATCAAGTACGCCGACTTCACCATCCGCTCACGTACCCAGACGCACAGCACTCCCGTCGAGGATATAGAGACCCTGCGCCTCTCCGCCCGCGCACTTCTCGGGCGACTTGATACGACGCGCCCTATTCGTCTCGTTGGGCTTAGCCTCAAGCGTAGCCGTGAGCCAAAGCCCGAGCCGCAATGGATCCAGCCCCGCTTCCCCTTCTGAGCAGAGATAACCCGCACCCTTCGCTCACCTCCTAGCACCATCGCCCCGCACGCATCGGCACATCCGAAGCACGAGTACCCACAGTTTTTCCCGAAAGCTCCCTGCTATTTCTCTAAAACACAGGGAGTTTTTCTGCACATCACCCTACAGAAAATATAAATATAGTACTATGCGCATACGAGTATAGTACTATATTCATATAAGTAAAGCACTATACTCATATGCGCATAGTACTATATTTATATTAGCTGATGGATATATGGAAGAAATACCCTAGGGCTATTTCTCCCTATTCGTGGAGCATTTTCGAAAAAAAGCTGGGACATTCCACCCCAATCACTACACGAGAGGTTCTAGTAGCTCAGGCATACCCCGTTGATCTCCTCGGAGTGCGAGCCTCCATCATCGGCAGAGAATACTGAATAGCAACACGATCGATCGAGACTTAGGAAGCAGTCTCCTGCCGAATAAAAATCCTTCTCGACCGTTTGGTAGTATCGAAATCTTTTGTACCTTTGCAGAGCAAAAATGAAGGAGGTAACGCTCGGCGAAACCGAATTCACGCAGGATGGAGATCATAGCTCAGTTGGTTAGAGCGTCGGATTGTGGTTCCGAAGGTCGTGGGTTCGAGACCCATTGGTCTCCCAGTGAAAAGGCGAGGTTCTGGTGCTAGCACTAGAACCTCGCTCTTCGTTTATCCCCAGGGAGTGCGAAAGCAATGCGCCCCGAGTGGAACTCATTCCACTCGGGGCGCATCCTTTTATCTCATGCGGGACGACTACTTCGGGATCTCCTCGAAGTCTACATAGTCATCGCTATTCCCGCGCTCAAATCGTTTGGCTTCGATCTCGTCCATATCCAGTTTCTCCCGCGGACGTTCATCGTCCTCTCTGCTCGTCTGGCTGTAAGCTCTCTGCTGAGCCCTTTGCTGACGTTGCATTTCCTCTGCCTGCTCCATCATACGACGCTGTACACGTCCGAGGATAAACATCAGCACCCATCTGCGAATCGTCGAAGAGACCAGAAAAAGGATCACTGCGACGAAGAATATTCCGAGAATCAAATCCATTGTCTTGCTTTGCCTTATAGTTAGTTGAACCTATACGACACACTTTATTTAGTCGAGTATGCCTGCAAGGCTGAGAGCAAAACGTATGCCAGTATCGTTATCGTACAGCCAAAGAGTCCGAAGATCGACAGCGCAGCTCCCGCGATGACCAGCAGGATGATCTGATAGCGTGCACTCTGACCGCCACCGAGCTTGAACGAAAACATCGGGATCTCACTCACAGCAAGCCACGACATCACAGCCACAGTCACATAGATCGACCACAGCAGTAGACTATCGCCCATCATCAGACGAGCGTCGGGGATAATACTATAGATACCGATCCAGAAGAGTGCCCCCGCGGGGACAGGCAGGCCGATGAAGCTGGTCGTCTGGCGGGTATCGTTATTGAACTTCGCCAGTCTCAGCGCCGCGAACGCTGCTGCCATCAGCACAGGAGCTACCTCCATGAGGCTATAGCCCTCCACGAGCAGGGCGTGCAGTACCAGCACAGCAGGCGCCAAGCCGAAGCTTACCACATCAGCAAGGCTATCAAGATCCTTGCCGATAGCGGACGTTACGCCCAGCAGACGCGCCACCAGCCCGTCGAAGAAGTCAAAGACCGCCGCCAGCACGATAAGTCCTGCCGCGATCGTCATCTCACCTTCGTAGAGCGTGTAGACTATTGCCAGCGCACCAGAGAGGAGATTGAGGCAAGTGATGGCATTGGGGATATGTCGCTTGATACCCATAGTGTCTGTAGGATGGTTGTTTGAGGGTTATGCCTTGGGCAACTCGGCAATCAGAGTTCCGTTGCCGTGTACAATATCGCCCACGCGCACCTTAATATCAGAGCCTAGGGGAAGGTAAAGATCAACACGTGAGCCGAACTTAATAAAGCCCAGATTCTCATTGATGCGCACCGCCTGTCCTTCTTCGCTGTACGTTACGATGCGACGAGCTACAGCGCCTGCGATCTGACGAGCCAGCACCGGGTGTCCGTCAGCGGTACGAATGAGGATAGCTGAGCGCTCATTGTCCGTGCTACTCTTCGGCAAATGGGCTGCCATGAAGCGACCTGGAGAGTGAGACACATGCTCGACTACACCATTGACAGGGATCCAATTGACGTGCATATTAAACACATTCATGAAGACCGATACCTGCAGACAGCGCTTGCCTCCTAGGATCTGGTGCTCCTCGACCTCCTCGACGACGACGACCTTACCATCAGCAGGGCAAACGACCACATCATTGCGGTCTGCCAACGGATGCTTACGCTCGATATAGCGAAAGAAATTGATTACGAGGCCGTAGGTCGCCAGCAGGAGACCCAGCACGATGTAGAAAGCCAATCCTCCATCAGAGAGCTTATAAACTGTATAGCCGATGAGTGCGAAGACGATCGCGAAAGCTATGAGCGGTCCTTTCCCTTCTTTGTGAAGTGTCATATCTCTATTATTAATTTTATTTCGTTTCGAACGTGCAAAGATAATCATTTCCCCGCACCTCTCCAGCGCCCTATCTCTCGGGCATTCTGCCACATCCAGCCCCGTACGTTGCTTATATAGCACCAGTACGCGCAAAAATTCTCACCACCACACTTGGCAATTAGATAAACATTTCGCCATTCCCTCGGTTATTAAGGTGCAATCACTAACACGAAACAAGAATGAATAAGCAGAAATCAATCGAAGTACTACAGTTCTTCGCTACAGGTCTCTCCGCTGGTGCCTACGCACACAAGGTACAGGGACAGATCTTCAAGTCACTGGGCTTCTCTAAGCTCGGACAGAAATACGCAGAGCACTACACCGAAGAGATGGAGTGGGTGGAGAAATTCATCGATAGAATCCTAGATCTAGGCGGTGAGATCAAGATCGAAGCGACCGAAGCGACGCCACTCATCCATAAGCCCATCGAATATCTGCATGCAGATCTAGCCCGTCAGGAGAAGGGCGTGAAGCTCCTATACGAGTGCATGGAGGCAGTCCGTCAGGATCCCACGACGTACGATATCCTCAAAACTTATCTCGCTGACGAAGAAGAAGACCTCTATTGGAGCCAGGAGCAAGTAGATATGATCGAAATGATCGGCGTACAAAACTGGCTTGTAACTCAGCTCTAGCACTCAGGTACAATCTCTCGACACTAACTAGCCCACGGAAAGGGGACGAACGTACCTTCTCGTGGGTTCATTCATCCTCGAGCTACCGAAAACAATTATGTCGAAATATCTCAAAGGATCTATCCAGATCCTCCTCGGGCTCTTCATGACCTATGCTGGCGTGGCACATTTGACCACTGCACGCCAAGAATTCATCGCGCAGGTACCCATGTACCTACGGTTCAGCGCCAGCTTCACTGACTTCATCGTACTGGCTTCGGGTGTCGTAGAGATCACGCTCGGCCTCGGGATGCTACTTCTGTGGCGCAGACGCGCTGTGGTCGGAGCGTTGCTTGCGATATTCTACGTACTGATCTTCCCTGGGAATATCAACCAGTACATCCATCAGATTGACGCCTTCGGTCTCGATACCGACACGGCTAGACTAATCCGCCTATTTTTCCAGCCCGTTCTGATTTTCCTTGCGCTCTGGTCTACTGGCGGACACAGAGCTATCGCGCAATGGTGGCAGGCACTACGCCACAAGTAACCACCCTGGGCTTAGCTCCTATGCTTCCTCTAGTGCGACACGCCTAGAGAAATAGCAATAGACTACGCCCGAAGCTACCTCATCGACCCACCCCTCAGGGCGTCCGAGTAGGTAGCTTCGGGTGTATCTTACATGACCTCGACAGATGACCTGGAGCGTTTCCCCTGCCAATACCTACCTAAATCACGAATCGCTAGGAAATCTCGAACAAAATGCCGAACTTTGCTCTAGAAGAGCACTTTAGGATAAACAAAGCCTATGAGATGGAGCTAAAAGAACTATCATACTGCCGAGAGCGACTGCGGGAGCTATGTCCAGGGGTTTCGGATACTCTGCTGGACGCACTGGCTCTAGACTGGCGTATTGTCTACTTCGACAAGCGTGAGCACCTCATACGATCTGGCAGCATGCAGGCTGATGCCTTCCTGATTATCCAAGGGCTTGTACGCGCCTACTACCCCGATATCGAGGAAGATATTACGATCAACTTCATCGCGGAGGGAGACTTCGCCACACACTATACTTCGCTGGAGGCTCCACGACCCTCTCGGTTTAGCTTTCAGACGATAGAGCCGACCATCGCCGTAGCCTTCTCGTATGACAATCTCAAGACAATCTGCCGTACACATCCAGAGGCAGAGCGACTACTGCGGATGCTCGTAGAGTACGAGTACGCTCGTGCGTTAACACATGCCGAGAGCCTTCTGATGCGCAGTGCCGAGGATCGGTATAGGCTCTTCGTGGATCGATTCGGATACTTGCTTGCGCGCATCTCCGTGACAGACCTTGCCAGCTATCTCGGCGTAAGTAGGCAAAATCTTACTCTGATCCGCAAGCGTCTTTTGTCGATTGACTAATTTTTGTCAGGTACGGGCTCGGGAAAATAGTGACCTTTGCATCACAATTCAAACAGGACGAACTACCCCATTACAATGAAAGCAATTCAGATATTCAAGCACAGCAAGACCGATCTCACCACATCGATTGTAGACATCAAGCCCCCAACGCTGGCACCCGACGAGGTACTCGTCGAGGTCAAAGCAGCAGGCGTCAATCCTCTAGACAATATGATCACGCGAGGAGACGTGAAGCTCATCGTGCCTTACTCCTTCCCGCTAACGATGGGCAACGAACTCTCAGGCGTCGTGGTGGCTGTCGGCACCAAGGTCAAGGGCTTCGCCATAGGCGATCGTGTGTTCGCCCGTATGCCGACCAACCGCCCAGGTGCCTTCGCAGAGAATGTATCTGTGCCAGCAGCAGCTCTAGCTCACATGCCCAGCGGGCTCAGCTTCGTCGAGGGAGCAAGCATCCCACTGACAGCGCTCACTGCCTTCCAGGCACTCGAGCTGATGAATCCCCGTGCAGGCGAGAGCATTTTCATCTCGGGAGGCTCGGGCGGGCTCGGTGCGATGGCTATTCCCCTGGCGAAAGCTCGCGGGCTCATCGTCTATACCAATGGCAATGCCGAGAGCCGGGAGCGTGTACGCTCGCTCGGTGCTGATCGCTATCTCGACTATCGCACGGAGGATTATCTAGAGACACTGGGGCAAGTAGACTATGTACTAGATAGCCTCGGCGGAAAAGAACTGACACGTCAGATGCAATTACTCCGCTCGGGTGGCAAGATCGTCTCCCTACGCGGATTGCCCAATGGGCGATTCGCTCGTTCCTTCGGCTTACCCAAGTGGAAGCAGTGGCTCCTGTCGCTCGTCGGGAGCAGTCTCGACCGCCAGGCAAAGCGTCAGGGCGCCACATATGATTTCCTTTTCGTCGAGGCGAACGGAACCCAGCTCGCCACAGTCGCACACCTCATCGAGACACTAGGCATCCGCCCATCGGTAGACAAGGTCTACCCCTTCGACCAAGTCAATGAAGCCCTCGCCCAAGTGGCACGAGGTGGTTCATCGGGCAAGACCGTTCTGACCCTAGAGTAGTGTCGCTCCGCGCACCAGATAGAGCGCCTGTGACAGGGCGCTCTATCCGTCTCGAGAAAACGATGGATGTTTTTGCCCAAAATGGTGGATGTTTTTCGAGAAAATGATGGATGTTTTTGAGGAAAAAGTTCCACCATTTTGGGCAAAAACATCCATCATTTTTTCGCACCTGTTATACCGTTGATACAGAGCATCTATTTCGAGGGAGAAAATTGGACAAGGCGAGCGTGAGAGAATTCGGATTTCATTCAGAATGTCTTGCTAATTTTGTAAGCATGAAGGTATTACTTATCGAAGATCAAACAGAGCTACAGGAGCTCATCGGCAGTGCGCTGAAGCAGGAGCGGTACGTCGTAGAGCGTGCCACGACCTATCGCACAGCCCTGTCGAAGGTAGAGGAGTATGACTACGACTGCATTCTCCTCGACATCATGCTACCCGATGGAGATGGGCTGAAGCTCCTAGAGCGCATCAAGTCCCTGCGCAAGCGAGACAGCGTGATCATTATCTCCGCGCGTGATGCCGTCGATGACAAGATCCGCGGGCTCGACCTCGGAGCAGACGACTACCTCGCCAAGCCCTTTCATCTCTCCGAGCTGCTCGCGCGTATCAAGAGCGTCATCCGCCGAAAGCAACAGGATGGCGATAGAGATATACACATCGGCAATATCGTTATACACCCCGACGAATATCATGCGACCATAGAGGGTAATCACCTTGATCTTAGCCGAAAGGAGTACGACATCCTGATCTTCTTCGCCCTACGTCCAGGGCGACTTATCAACAAGAGTACGCTCGCCGAGAGCGTATGGGGCGACTATATCGATCAAGCCGATAGCTTTGATTTCATCTACGCCCAGATCAAGAATCTTCGCCGAAAGCTCTCCCAGGCAGGCGCCAGCATCGAGATCAAGAGCGTCTATGGTGTCGGATACAAGCTCATCGATACCCCAGCCGAATAATCCCCCACCCCACTTCATCTAGAGATCATCGCCCCTCCTATATATAATATGGTATGAAGCTCACCAAACTCATCGGCGTACGCCTGGCTATTGCCCTCTCGATCCTCATCGCGCTCTGGGGAGCGTTCTTCTATTCATCCATGATCGACGAGGTGAATGACGAGATCGACGACATGCTCGAGGAGTATAGCGAGGATCTGATGATGCGTTTCCTAGCTGGCGAAGCCCTGCCCGAGAAGTCCAATCAGACGAACAACCAGTACTACATCACCCCGATCACCCCACAGCAGGCACACGCAGAGCCACGTATCACCTATCGCGACTCGATGATCTATATCCGAGACAAGCACGAGACCGAGCCAGCGCGCATCATAACCCACATCTTCATGGATGAAGACGAGCAGTACTATCGCCTGCTCGTGGCGACGCCTACCATCGAGAAGCAAGACCTACTGCTCAATATCCTCTATTGGGTCGTGGTCCTGCTCGCAGGTCTCACCCTCAGCATTCTCATCCTAAGCCTCTGGATCTACCACCAGACCAATCGCCCTCTGCGCAAGCTCCTACGTTGGTTCCAGGAATATCGCCTCGGCGAAACCAATCCACCGCTGACGAATACGACGAAGATCATCGAATTTCGCCTGCTCAACGAAGCTGCCATACGAAACGCCGAACGTGCCGAACGGCTTTTTGCCGAGCAACGCACCTTCACAGGCAACGTCTCGCACGAATTGCAAACGCCCATCGCCATCATGCGCCACCGCGTCGAGGCATTGATGGAACGCGATGATCTCACCGCTGGGCAGGCAGAGCAGATAAACCTCCTGCACGAGAAACTGGAGTATATGACGCGCCTGAACAAAACACTGCTCCTGCTCTCTCGGATCGACAACGGGCAGTTCGCAGAGCGTGCCACGATCGATCTAGTGGACAAGATCCATCGAGCCCTTGCGGACTATCGTGAGATCTATGCCGATGCGAATTTTAGCATCACGGAGACCCTTCCCGAGCGGGCAGAGATCCACACCGAGCGGACATTGATCGGCATGCTCCTGCACAATCTGCTCAAGAATGCCTTCGTCCATACCCCCGCAAGCGGTGCCATCACCATACGCCTCGACGGGACGAAGCTCACGATCGCAAACACCGCACGGGACGGAGCCCTCGACGGAGAGAGGATTTTTGATCGCTTCTACCAGAGCGCGGATCGCCCCGAGGGGTCTACAGGGCTCGGCTTAGCCCTCGTGCGAGCGATTTGCACCGCCGAGGGGATAGGCGTCAACTATACTTTCCGAGAGGGGATGCATACCTTCGAGCTGTCCTTCTCAAAAAATTTGCGCCAGCCCTCAGACGAGAAATAATCTAATCATCAGACTATTACCCAGGAGACACCCCTGCGAGCAGAAACTTTTTTCGCCCGCCCTATTGCGGGAATAAAAAACTTGTCCTACCTTTGCAGTGCAAAAGAGAGGGAAACACCTCACGGATGCAAAAAGACCAAGTTGGTGTGGTAGTTCAGTTGGTTAGAATACCTGCCTGTCACGCAGGGGGTCGCGGGTTCGAGTCCCGTCCATACCGCAAGCGAGTCTCTGATAGAGAAATCAGAAGACATTAAGCAAAAGAGTTAAGTGTCATAATTCAAGA
>JBHACZ010000024.1:0-74935 GCA_041854825.1 Porphyromonas sp.
ACCGATGACTTCCTGCGTGGCAACGCTCTTATGCACGGATACGTTGGGTAGGCTTGCGAGCTTGTCCTGGAGGACAGTGTCTGCCTTGAGCGTGTCGGCAAATTCGAGCACGGTTACACTCTTGCAGATACCAGCCAGATCAATAGCAGCCTCAATGCCCGAGTTGCCACCACCGACTACGGCGATGTCCTTGCCCTTGAAGAACGGACCATCGCAGTGGGGGCAGAAAGCTACCCCGCGTCCGATATGCTCAGCTTCGCCAGGCACACCGAGGCGACGCCATGCAGCGCCCGTGGCGATGATGAGCTGAGGAGCGACCAGCACCTCACCAAAGGAAGTGTGTACCTCCTTGGCACCATCGACCAGCTCGACATGTTCTACCTTGCGCTGGTCAAGCAGATCAATAGCATAGTCACTGATATGAGCGCGCAGGTCAGCAGCTAGCTGTGTCCCTGTGGTCTTGGCTACTGAGGGGATATTTTCGATGCCCGTAGTCTCATTGACCTGACCACCGACACGCTCCGCCACGAGGGCTACCTTGAGCCCCTTGCGCGCCGAATAGATCGCAGCAGCACTACCCGCAGGACCAGCACCCACCACGACAAGGTCATAGACACGGCGAACGGTCTTGCGCTCCGTAGCCTCGACACCGACCTTGGCTTCGAGCTTGACGAGGAGTTCGCCCAGCGTGCTTTGCCCGATGTGGAGAACTTCGTCACCGAGATACACCGTAGGCACGGCAGAGATATTACGGCTCTGCACTTCATCCTGGAAGAGAGCGCCGTCTACCATCTCATGCTCTACGCCTTCGCCAGCGAAGAGGGCAATGAGGTTAAGGCTCTGCACGACCTCAGGACAGTTGGTACAGGAGAGAGAGATGTAGCTCGTGAGCTTGATAGGCTTGCGGAGACTAGCGATGCGCTGTAGAAGGACTTCGTCGGGGAGATTCTTGCCCTTGCCGTCAGCGTTGTAAATAGCGAGGATGAGGCTCGTGAACTCGTGTCCGCCAGGGATAGCACGGAAGCTGATACCCGTAGGCTGACCATCACGCAGCAGCTCAAGGCGAAGCGTGTCACCAGGCACTACCTCTGCCGTGATGCGGGGGCTAGTCGTAGCGAAGTCGCGCACCAGCTCCGTGAGTCCCTCACCAGAGGCATTCGCTGGCGTCGTGGCGCGCAGGATGTAGTCATGCTCGAGAGCGGCGAAGATCGCCGTGAGCTGTTGTATCTGTTCTTGTTCTAGTTTCATAGGAGGATGTGGGGAGTTATATAGGTTGGGGTCTGCATGCAAGAAGGGCAGGGGAGCTAGGTATGAGACCCGTGCGACCCTTGCCCTTCCAAGCTGTAATCTAAATAGATTTGCCTACTGTATCGGCTGGTGATCTATTCTCGGGAAGCCCTTAGATCTTACCGACTAGGTCGATGCTGGGCTTGAGTGTAGCGTCGCCTTCCTTCCACTTAGCAGGACATACCTGACCTGGGTTGTCGTGAACGAACTTGGCAGCCTTCACCTTGCGGAGGAGCTCCTGAGCGTCACGGCCGATACCATTGTCATGGATCTCAGCTACCTTCACCTTGCCCTCTGGGTTGATGAGGAACGTACCGCGGTAAGCCTGACCAGCTTCTTCGATGAATACACCGAATGCCTTAGACAGGTCGAATGTCATGTCTGCGAGCATAGGATACTGCACCTTCTTGATGGCGTCGCTGGTGTCAGCCCAAGCCTTGTGCACGAAGTGTGAGTCTGTGCTTACAGAGTAGATCTCTACGCCGAGCGCCTGGAAAGCTGCATAGTTGTCTGCGAGGTCTGCGAGCTCCGTAGGACATACGAAGGTGAAGTCGCCTGGGTAGAAGAAGAAGATGCTCCACTTACCCTTGAGGTCTTCGCTTGATACTTCGAAGAAACCCTTGCTCTGCTGGAATGCCTGCACCTTAAACTCAGGCATATTGCTGTTGATGATACTCATTGTCTTTACTTTATGTTGAATTGTTAATTTTGACACTACAAAGGTAGACCTATTCTTCATCCCCACCAATAGACATCCGTGATACCACTATATATATCGTCTATTACTCGGTGTAGACACCGCTAGGCAAAGTACCTAGAGAGGTTTACTTACCTTGATGCTCGGGGCGAAGAAGGTCATTCACTTCCTTAACAGGATTGAAGGTCTCGATAGGCACCTCGACAAAGAGGGTCGTCCAGTGATGCATAGCTCCATTCCACAGACCAGGACGCTCGAGAGCATGTAGCTCCTGACCGCTTTGGCTCTTGTGGGCGATGAAGGCAGTGCGGGGATTGACAAAGTCTGGTAGGCGATACGCCTCGCCGTGATGATTGCGCAGAGAGCAGACGAGATCCACGGGATTGAAGAAGCTACTTGACTCGAAGATCTCACGCTGACGAGGATCTCCCAGATTGATCTGTGAGCTCTCGAGGATCTGAAGCGAGGTAGATCCATCGCTCTCGCGGATGATGAAGGGACCACCCCCTGGTTCGCCTAGATTGCGCACCATGCCGCACACACGGATCGGACGATCAAGGCGCGTGCGGAGCCACACGTGTAACTCACGGTCGTCACCTGCGACACTCTCGGGGATCGTCACACAGAGATTGCCCTCGACGAACTGGCGCATCTCCTGTAGCTGAGCATGCGAAGGCTTCCCCTCTAGCAGGCGCATATACTCGAAGATCTGCCGACGCAGGGCGACGAGGATCCCCCCGAGAAGCTTCTTGCTCATGATCGTCTCCGCCTTGAGATGGTCGGGAACAACGTTGTCGATATTCTTGATGAAGACGATGTCGGCATCAAGGTCATCGAGATTGCTAATAAGCGCGCCGTGTCCTCCGGGACGTAGGAGAAGCGAACCGTCCGCCTTGCGGAAGAGACTGCCGTCGGGATGCAGAGCAAGCGTATCGGTCGAAGCCTTCTGCTCGCTGAAAGACACGTCATACACCACCCCATGCTTATCCTCATACAGTGGGCGACAGCTCGAGATCATCTGCTCGAAGCCCTGCCTATGCTCGGGAGAGACGGTGAAGTGGATACGCACCTTGCCATCGAGGTGGCGGGCATAGAGTGCGCCCTCGACGAGATGCTCGGCAGCGGGCGTACGGCTACCCTTAGGATAGCTATGGAACTGAAGCATCCCCTTGGGGAGAGCGCCATAGTTGAGTCCTCGATCATGCAGGAGGTTCTCCACGATGGTCTTGTATGCGCCAGAGGCTATGAGCTTGGGGACGCTCTTCCAGCTATTGCGCAGGCAGACCTCTCCGAGGCGATCGTAGAAGGCGAATCGACTGATGTGGTCAAAGAAGGTCTTGATCCCCTCCGTCTCGGGCACGTCACTCGCACCCTCCAGGAAGGTATAGAGGGACTTGAACATGCGGGACGCGGCACCCGAGGCAGGCACCATCTTACACACGTTAGCCTGCTCAGAGTGCAGATACTCCTCCCAGGTATTCATATATAGTGCCTCCTCCTCTCTATCGAGACGGATAATGCCACGCTCTAGCGAGGCAGGAGCCTGGATGTCTAGGTAAGGGAAGCCTGCACGGATGTCTGACACCTGGCGGCTAGCTTCCTCGACAGAGATGCCCACGCTCTCGAGCTGAGCAAGATCTTGCTCTGTGAATAGATCTGCGATGTTCATATTCTGAATATGTAATTATAATGTCTCACTCTCGGAGACGATGAGTAGGACGTCTCCTGTGGCAAGCTCCAGCTTACCTTTCGGCACGATATACCGATCACCACGGCGCACGAGGATGACGAGCTCTTCGTCCCTTAGGTCAATCTCCATGAGCAGATTACCTGCCGACAGCATCTCGGGGACGACGGGGCGTTCCTCCATCTGCGCGCCTGTATGCTGAGGGATCTCCACTCCGAAGAGGCTTACCGACTCCTCCACCTCTTCGTCTAGCCCAAGGTGCTTGGCGACATATGGGAGCGTGCTACCCTGTACGAGCAGAGAAACGAGCGTGATGAAGAAGACGATATTGAATAGCGTGTACGCGCCCTCCACACCTGCCAGCAGGGGCATCGTCGCGAAGATGATGGGCACTGCACCACGGAGCCCTACCCACGAGAGGAAGAGACGACCATTGAAGCTAATATGAGGGAAGAAGAGCAAGCATACGAAGGTCGCTAGAGGGCGGACCACTAGGATCATCAGCACGGCAGAGAGCAGAGCAAAAGGTGCCACCACGACGAGACTCTCCGCATTGACATACAGCCCGAGCAGGATGAACAGCACGATCTGCACCAGCCACGTGATACCGTCAAAGAAAGTCAAGATGCTCTTCTTGTGCACCAGCCTACGATTACCCATCACGACGCCCATGAGATACACAGCAAGGAACCCATTCCCCTGTAGGATAGAGGTCAAGGCGAAGGTTGCGAAGACGAGGCAGAGGATGAGGATCGGATAGAGTGCCTCGTTGGAGATATTCACCTTGTTGATGAACCACGTCCCGAAACGCCCCATCAGATATCCCAGGCCAATGCCCACGCCAAACTGCAGCACGAAGGTCACAAGGATCGTCCAGCCCGAGCCTCCACCCTCGCCGATCACATACTGCATCAAGGCAATGGTAAGCATGTACGCCATAGGGTCATTACTTCCACTCTCCAGCTCAAGTATTGGCTTGAGCCCCTCCTTGAGGTGCATCCTCTGCTCACGAAGGAGACCGAAGACCGAGGCAGAGTCAGTACTCGACATCGTAGCCGCCAGAAGCAGTGCCACTGGGAAAGTCAATGCCATCCCGAAATACTCGACCTTACCCAGGTAATAGAAGACAGCCCCGAGGAAGACCGTCGTCAGCAATACGCCCACGGTCGAGAGCATTATACCTGGTCCCAGCACTGGGCGAATATCCGAGACCCGTGTCTCGAAGCCCCCACAGAAGAGTATAACCGTCAGAGCGATCGTGCCGAAGAACTGTGTCTTGCCCGTATCGCTATATTCCAGCCCGAAGCCCGAGCTACCGAAGATCATCCCCGTGATGAGGAAGATCAAGAGGGCAGGCACACCGAGACGCGTACCTACCTTACCTGCCATCATCCCCACCAGCATCACGAGCGCGCCAGCGAGGAGTACTATATTCGTATAATCCATTAACTACTATATTGGGTGAATGCTCCATCTCGATGGAGGCTTGGTCTCTACTCTCGAATGTCTACTCCGCGGGAGCCTTCGAGGCGATAGCGTTCCTGATTGTGATGATAGCGGGGGAACGTCGTCGTCTCGATAATCTGGTTATCTCGCCACAGCAGACCGTCTACACTGCGCGCGAAGAGCAGAGGCGTATCGAACGTCTTGAAGACATTACCCTCGACGAGGATACCCGCCCCCCCATCACCATAGAAAGGCTTCTGCTGCTTCTCCAGCTCGGGGATCACAGGGAAGATACTGATCACTGCCTCCGTAAACTGATACAGGCTCGTCAGTACATCCTCGAAGACATTGCCACGGATGACCATCTGGCGCGTCTGCCCGCTCTCGAACCACATGTTGCAGTCGCTACTTACGAGGATGCCAGAGCCCGAGATGCGATGAAAGTAGTTGCGCTCGACGAGGATTGGCTTAGAGGTATTGAAGAGCGTACCGCGAGCGCGGTTGTTGTAGATCGTATTGTCAGAGAAAGTCACGCTAGGGATCTTGCGCATGTTCTCAATGCCAATGCTCATCTCTGGTGTTACCGTACGAGGCAGAGGTTTGGTGAATGTGATAGCGAACTCGCGTGCGCCTGCCACATCCGCTTGGTCATAGGGGCGAATGCTCTCGATAACCATCCGCTCGGGCAGTACGTCGAAGGTACGGCTCGCGACCAGCTGCACCGTATCGCCTGGCACACCCCACTCCATGCCCCACGCCTGATCATGCATATAGCGACCGACGATGGTGTGACGGTCGAGACGCTTGACGAGACGGAGGTAGACCCCATGGACATTGATCGCGTCATCCATCATCCCCTCGAAGTAGCTCTCGCGCACATCCACGTGACCACTACAGCCCGAGAAATGCGTGGCGTCCGCCTGCGTCGAGAAGAGTCGCCCGCCAGGTGTCGGGCGCACATCGAAGCGACGAAGCGACAGGTTGTGACTATTCTGCGCCAGGATACCCATCCCATCGGCATAGTGTATAGTCACCTGCTCTAGGCGCGTATCTCGGCTAGCATCGACGAAGACCCCAGGGTTAGGACGGAAGTAGGAGCGCATAGCCACAGCATAGCCAGGCTTGAGCCGTGCATCGACCCAGCGGGGGGCATGCACGAGAGAGTCCTTCCCGCCATAGAGCTTCGCTCCTGCGGTCGAGTAATCGAGGTCGGAGATCCTATACGCTGTCGTACCTCCCGCCTCGACATCATAGACGATACCCGAGATGGGGACGTTGGTATTCGACCCGTGGATGGTGAAGCCTTGTGGCTCTAGCGACCACACGCGCTGCGTCCCCGTAGAGAAGACGATCCCCTTATCGCCAAGATTCTCCTCGATACGCACCTGCATGATGGCAGGCACCTCGAAGTCTATCGTCAGACGTCGCACCTCTACCCCCTCACTGCCTAGGATCGCTATCGGGAGCATCTGCCCCTGACAGCTTAGCTGGGCTCCCATACCATCGAGGACGACATGGCGCCGTCCCTCTAGGAGGACGCCGATGGGGCGAGGTGTGGGGAGCTGATCATGATTGGATATATAGAGCTGGCGCGTAGGCAATGCCTCAGCAGAGAGCTTGTATATCCCTGGGAGCATCACGAGCGTCAGCGTATCCTCGGGGAGCTGACCGAGTGCATCCAGCACCTCGGGCAGGCGTGCAAGCGAGTTGTCCACCTCGGGGGTAATGCCATGCTGTGAGAGCATGATCGTGCGCTGACGAGCCAGGGCTGTATGTCCTGCCACCAGGGCGATGAGTGCCAGGGCGACGAGGCGTAGGCTGATGTATCTAGTCTTCATTCGTACGTATGGTTCGTTATATGATCGTGTCGTTTAGTCAAATAGTGTCGGCTCACTCAGCAAGCGAAAGGACGTGCGATGATGGGGCGAGACCCCATGCTCTGCGATGGCACGGCGATGACTGGGCGTAGGATAACCCTTGTGCCGTTCCCAGCCATAGGCAGGATATTCGCGAGCGAGTAGCTCCATCGCCTCATCACGATGTGTCTTGGCAAGGATGGAGGCGGCAGCGATGGAGAGCAGTTTGCCATCCCCCTTGACAATGCACTCGTGAGGGATCCCTTCGTAGGGCGCGAAGCGGTTGCCATCGATCAGCAAACGCTCGGGGCGTAGACCAAGCCCTGCGATGGCACGGTGCATCGCCAGGTGTGATGCCCGCAGGATATTGAGCTGGTCTATCTCCTCGACCGTGGCAATGCCTACAGCCCAGGCGAGGGCATCACGCTCTATCTCGGCGCGTAGGGTACGGCGCTGACGCTCGGTCAATTTCTTAGAATCATCGAGCAGCTCATGCCGATACCCCGAGGGCAAGATGACTGCGGCAGCATAGACCGCCCCCGCTAGGCACCCACGCCCAGCCTCATCGACACCGCACTCCACGGCACCATCGTCTACATACCTGCTCTGTAGCATCCGTTCGTTGATTCGCTTTCTCACAAAAGTACAAAAAAACACGCCCATTGTCAAGCCCTCAACACTAGGTCAAGCCCCCAAGAGCAAGGAGAGAAAGAGACATCGCGAGAGCTAGCACCTCCCTGCCAGAGACCTTCATCATCCATCGCCCGCCCTCTCCCGAGACCGAATAGAAATACTGCGCGCGCGATCACCCGCGCGCGTACGCGTACGGCAGACTAAGCACCGAAGTGTCACCCGAGTTCCTATTGAAGTGTCAGGGGAGACCCTATTGAAGTGTCGGGGGAGTCCCTATTGAAGTGTCCGAGGAGTTCCTACTTGAGTGTCCCTCGAGTACCTACTTGAGTGTCGAGGGAGTACCAAGGTAAGTGTCCGAGGAGTAGCAAGGCATGAGGCAGGACACCCACACATTAGGACAGATCATGACACTGGGGCAAACCCTTACGCCCTCTGACATGTTCTATCTAAGCAATGCCCGACCGTTCGGGCTGTCATCTCACCAGTATGCAGACAACTAACCATAAGCGAGTTAATTATCCCCTACTCGGGCTACACTGCGCAGGCTGTGCAGCACGCGCCACAGAGGTACTCAGTAGCCAGGAAGGCATCTCCTCGGCGATAGTCAATCTAGCCGCCTCCAGCGTCCTCATCGACTACGACCCTAGAGCCATCACCCCCGAGCGCATGAGTGCACTCATCACCGAAGCGGGCTACCAGCTCGTCATCGACCAGGACGAAGACGATGCCGAGGGACTAGACCGCCTCCATCGTGAGGCGTACCGCCAGCAAACGCGCCAGGCGATGACTGCCCTCATCCTCGGCGTGCCGATCATGGTACTCAGCATGATCTACATGCACGAGCCTATGGCACAGTACATCGTCTGGCTACTCACGACGATCGTGCTGGGATATGCTGGGCGAGGATTCTACTCCCGTGCATGGCGACAGCTTCGCACGGGCGGACTAGGAATGGACACGCTTGTCGCCCTAAGCACTGGAGTTGCATACATCTACAGCCTCGCCCTGCTGGTCATCTACACACTGGGCGGTATGGCAGAGGTACCTCATCTCTACTTCGAGGCTTCGGCTATGATCGTCGCCTTCGTCCTCCTTGGCAAGTGGCTAGAGGCACGTGCCAAGGGGAGCACGACCGAGGCGATACGCAAGCTCATGGGGCTTCAGCCTCGTGAGGTCATCCGTCTCGACAGCGAGGGACACGAAGTCCTCACCCCGATCTCTGCCCTTGCACTCGGGGACCACATCGTCGTGCGTCCAGGCGAACGTATTGCCGTCGATGGGGTCATTCACTCTGGAGACTCATGGATCGACGAAAGCATGCTCACAGGCGAGTCCATCCCCGTACACCGCACGACAGGGGATCGTCTCTTCGCTGGCACGCTCAATGGGCAAGGCGCACTCGTCCTGGAGGCTTCCGCCCTGCGTGCCGACACACGACTAGCGCGCATCATCCGTCGCGTCCGAGATGCACAGGGCTCGCGTGCGCCGATTCAGAAGCTTGTAGACCGCATTGCGGGGATCTTCGTCCCCATCGTGCTGGGGATCTCGCTCCTGACCTTTGCCATCTGGCTCTTCTTCTCGGGATCGCTCGCCACTTCACTCGTGCCGATGATCGCCGTGCTTATCATCGCCTGTCCCTGCGCCCTAGGGCTTGCCACACCGACCGCCATCATGGTCGGCATAGGCAGGGCAGCCGAAGCAGGCATACTGATCAAGGATGCCGAGAGCCTAGAGCTATCCGCCTCGATCGACACCATCATCCTAGACAAGACGGGGACACTGACCACTGGACGCCCCCAACTCAGAGGCATCGAGTGGCTACGCCCCGAGACGCCCGAGCTACGCGCTACCCTCGTGGCTATAGAGCGCCGTAGTGAGCACCCCCTAGCCCATGCCATCGTAGAGGGACTGGGTGGCACACAGGCGACACACGAGAAGGGGCTAATGGTGCGAGCCATCGCAGGGCGAGGCGTGCGGGCAACCCGCCCCGACGGCACACGCCTAGTCGTGGGCAATGCCGAGCTCATCACCGAGAGCGGACTTATCCTAAGCTCCCACGAGCGCACCGCCCTAGAGCGCGTATATGAGGCTGGGCATACAGCCATCCTGTACGCCGACGCGGACTCGGTGATCGCTATCCTCGCCGTCGCTGACACACTCCGTCCCACGTCTACCGAGGCGATCCGCGGGCTTAGAGCGCGTGGGATTACCCCGATCATGCTTACAGGCGACCACGAAGGGGTAGCTCGAGCCATCGCTCACGAAGCGGGCATCGAGACCGTCTACGCTGGCGTACTGCCCGAGCAAAAAGCCGACATCGTACGCACCCTAAGAGCGCAGGGACACGTCGTCGCCATGGTCGGTGATGGCATCAACGACAGCGCTGCCCTAGCCGAGGCATCTGTAAGCATCGCCATGGGAAGCGGTAGCGACATCGCCATAGAGACGGCGATGGTGACCATTGCCTCCGCAGACCTCCTGCGCCTCCCACTCCTCGTACGCCTCTCACAGATGACCCGCCAAACGATTAGGCTCAACCTTTTCTGGGCATTCGTCTACAACGTGCTAGCCATCCCCGTGGCGATGGGTGTCCTCTATCCCCTATGTGGCTACCTGCTCAGCCCCATGCTCGCCAGCGTGGCAATGACCCTCAGTAGCCTAAGCGTCGTCCTAAGCAGTCTATCGCTCCGCTATCGCAAGGTGTAGCAGCCCCACATGAAGATCTCGGGGCAGGTAGCCGCTTCGCTCCCGAACTTAATCCCCGCCCACCGTGTTTTTATCTCAGCAATTAGAGTATTAATCAATTAGCTCTCCTATGAACTACAAAGCAATATGCGCCATCTGCGCCCTAGCCCTCACGGCTACATTCACCCTCGACGCTCAGAGTAAGGCACGCAAGGGCAAAGCCTCTACTCCTACCCCCGTGGCTACCGAAGTGGTCGCTGTGCCTGAGTTTACGCTCATCGAGCTTCCCTATAGCCCCGACGCACTCGCTCCAGCGATCAGTGAGGCAACGATCCTCCTGCACCACGGCAAGCACCTGCAGGGCTATGTCAATAACCTCAACCGCCTCAAGCGTGGCACAGCCTTCGAGAGCGACCCCAGCCTAGAGAGCATCGTGCGCCAGAGCAAAGGGAGCATCTTCGACAATGCAGGACAGATCCTCAACCACAACCTCTACTTCACTCAGTTTCGTCCCAGCGGTGTAGCCCCCTCGGGGGACATCCTTGAGCGCATCACACGTCAGTGGGGTAGCTTCGAGGCGTTCCAGACTGCCTTCGAGGGCGAAGGCGCGAAGCTCTTCGGCTCTGGCTGGCTATGGCTTGCCCAGCAGGCTGACGGTGCACTCGTCATCGTGCGCGAACCCAATGGTAGCAATCCCGTCGCTAGTGGGCTAACGCCCCTGCTCGGCATTGACCTCTGGGAGCATGCCTATTATCTCGACTATCAGAATCGACGCGCCGACCATATTCGCGCCCTCTGGTCCATCATCGACTGGAGCGTAGTAGGCAGTCGCCTCCGCTGAGGCAGACAGCCTCTAATAGTCCTCGCCCGAGACACTATAGCTGTAGTGCCTCGGGCGATTCCTTTCAGTCTCTCCGCTCAGGTGGGACAACCATAGTCGAGGGTTATTTCGTACCTTTGTCTCTATACGAGACTACACATGCAAGACAAGAATATAAACACCTTCTCGCGCTCTGTCGCGGACTCCCTCAGAGGAGTCATGCAGCTAGGGATCGTCATGTCTCACATGCACTATGCCGTCGGGGGTGTCCTACTGCCTATGATGATCGCCAACCGCCTCGGGACAAGCTTCATCGCCCTTTACTTCTTCATCTCGGGCTATGGGCTAATGGCTTCTCTGCTTAGGAGTGACACGCCCGAGCGAGCCTGGCACGGCTTCCTGCCTCGCAGACTTTGGGGACTAATGCGCCCACCGCTCATCATCACGGTCATAGCGCTACTGACCATCCCCGCTATCAGTATGCCATCGCTCGGAGAGATGCTCTGGGAGGGAACGACTCCGATACCGAACGCATGGTTCGTCTTCGTCTTGGCGTTCCTCTACTCTGCCTTTTGGCTGTCGTTCCGCTTCGCAGCTCCTCGGCATAGCGCATGGGGTTTCGTTTGGCTTCTTGCACTAAGCCTCCTATCTATGGCATGGGCATATGTCCTAGGCTACGAGCGCGCTTGGTGGGTAACAACCCTTGGCTTCTGGGCTGGGAGTGTTTATGCCCGCTGGGAGGAGCAGATCTATACCGTCATCAGCAAGTGGTGGGGGCTACTCATCGCCCTCGGGCTTGTGGCGGGAATCATCCGCCTAGGCATAGAGGAGCTACTGCCACTGACCTACCTCGTCATCCCTATTGCCATCGTACGTCTGCTGGCACTCACACGCTACACGGCATGGATCGACTCAGGGCGACCAGCCCGCTGGATGCCTCAGTGGCTCGACCGTGGACTAAGAGCGGTACTCGGCTTCCTCTCATTGATTTCGTATGAGCTGTATCTCGTTCACGGGCTTATGATCATCCTCCTGCATGGTTTATTCGCCAGCCCTGTCGTCTACAGCCTTGCTGTAATAGCCAGCTCTATCGCTGTGGCATATCTCGCCCACCGACTCATCAAGCTATTCCCCTAGCCCACAAACCAGTACCCAGAGGTATATACAGCTAGCCCCCTAGATACGCATGGTATCTAGGGGGCTAGCTGTAGATGCTCTCTCTGCCGACTACTCCTCACGCTCAGAGGCTGGAGTGAGGGTAAAGAAGCTGAAGTTCACTGAACCGTAGTCGCGATGCATGAGGAAATGGGGATGCTCTGCAAAGTCATACTCCCGCGGATGCTCGACGACCACTAGGGCGCCCTCCCTAAGGCGACCACTCTCCAGGATAAGGTCTGGCAGGGTGGCGATCTCCGTCAGCTTGTAGGGAGGATCAGCGAAGACAAAGTCATACTCGGGCGATGCCTCAGCACGCAGGGAGCGAAAGGCATCCGTCTGCAAGACCCGCACGCTATCCTCCTCATGTAGCTGTGACACGACGGAGCGAATGAAGAGAGCATGCTCACGCCTCTGCTCTACTGAGGTGACACGCGCACAGCCACGAGAGATCAGCTCTGCCGTAATGCTACCCGTCCCTGCGAAGAGGTCAAGGGCTACGGCTTCGTCGAAGTCTATATAGTGGGTGAGGACGTTGAAAAGGTTCTCCTTGGCAAAGTCCGTCGTAGGGCGGGCATTGAAGCTACGAGGCACGTCGAAGCGGCGTCTCTTGTGCTTCCCTCCGATGATACGCATAGGCAGTAGGTGGGGCTGTGGTTAGTGACTAGAGAATGGTGAAGGGATCTGCCGACACCTCACGCACACGAGGAGAGAGATGCTCGAGCATCTCCGAGACGAGAGTATAGCTCTCTGAGCGGGCTTCGTCATAGAGCAGGTGCAGGCTATCCGCCTCACCCTCTAAGCCTAGGCTTCTCCACACGGAGAAGGTGTAGAAGATCGCCTCGCCGACGAGCGTCGTCCTGTCCTCGGGCATTGCCCAGCCGAAAGTATTGAGATAGATCACCTCACCTGCTCGCAGTGCCACGACATCCATACCCTCTCTACGCACGAGCACATACAGATCGCATCCCGTGTGCTGGCGCGAGTATCTGCGCACACGCTCGATGATGGGGACGTAGTAAGGGATCGTCGTGAGCTGAAGGTGCATACGGCGCAGGAACTGATATAGTCCCTCGCTCCATGCCGAGACGATGACCTTAGGCTCATCACTCAGAGCATGCGTGAGGCATTGGTAGGGCGCACCTTCCCAATCCTTGCCTCCGACGATACTCAGCCAGTGCGATGCCTGGTGCGCCTCATACAGCTCGGACGGCACGAGCGTAGAGAAGTATGGCTCATAGTAGAGCGTCACTTGATCGAAAGGAAGTGTTAGCTCGGGATGCCGATACAGCAGTTCGCGCACGGCTTCCTCTGCTGAGGCGTAGCCAGGCTCTAGCGACAGAGTACCACGCTCCAGCGTCGCCTGGGGTGAGGAGCTATAGCTAAGGGCAAAAGTAAGTCCATCCGACGAGAGCCGGATGGACATATTATACTGCTCAGCTTGGACGGCGTCGAGCCGTGCCAGGACTGATGAAGTCATAAGGAGTGCGGGGCTTATTCCCAGTTACCGGTCTTCTTACCGATCTCCTGGAGCGAACCGATGCGCAGACCAGCGAAGCCATTCTTGCGTTCGAGGGCAAGAGCCGTCTTCTCCTTGCGACGACCTTCATCAAGGTCACCCAGGTAATCTTCATAGCTTACCTTGGCTTCGAATACAGACACGGGGATCGTGTCACGACCGATTACCTGCTGGATGTAAGCCGTATCAACCTGGATCTTGTTGCTCGTATTAAGGACATTGTACAGCGTCTCGATATCGGTGCCATCCTTGATAAGGCTATCCTTGGCAGAGATCCACGTCGTGTCACGCTTGATGAGACCCTGGGCAGCAGCCTGTGCTTCCGTAAGTCCGCGCTCACGCATGTCGTCCGTGTAGTCGCCTTCAGCCGTAACGTAGTAGACCTTACCATTGCGCAGGAACTCGAGAAGCTCGTCACCTGCAGCGAAGCGGTGGTGTACATAGTCGAAAGCCTCCTGATAGCGAGCGATCTTCTTTAGCTGTCGCTGTAGTACAAGTTCACGCTCCTTCTGCGTGTCGTCGAACTTCACGGGAGCGAGTACGCTCTGCACCGTCAGATAAGCGAGTACCACGACTACGGCGAGTACTAGTACCTTGATTACTTTGTCCATCGTTTTATCTTGTTTGTTTAGTTTTACTTACCTATGCTCGTTTGCTCAATCAGCCTCCAAATGTAAGAATATTTCTCCGAAAAAGACTAACTTCACTCCCACAAAGATACAACAAAGATATTATTCTACATTGCTAACCGATCATTCCCCCCTCGCAGAGGAAATCGCCTCCCAAATGCCCTTCGCTCCGACCGATGGGCAACGGGGTGCCATCGCCCGCCTTACCGAATATATGCAGGACGATAGTCCCTACACGCTCTTCGTCCTGCGGGGCTATGCAGGCACAGGTAAGACCTCCCTCGTGCGTGCCATCACGAGCGCCGTAGAGCGCAGGGGAATGCGGGTCGAGCTGATGGCGACCACAGGGCGAGCGGCGAAGGTGCTCGGCACCACCACGGGACGGGCAGCGACGACCATCCACCGCCGTATCTACCGCGCCACCACCGCCTCCATCGAGGAGGGCGGCAGCTATAGCCTCGGGCAAGCCTCTGACACGCCTACCCTCTTCATCGTAGACGAGGCGTCGATGATCGGTGGACAGAGCAGCGAGCCGACACCCTTCGGCTCAGGCAACCTCCTAGACGATCTATTCGCCTACGTCTGGTCAGCAGACAGCTCCCGCCTCATCATCATCGGCGACAATGCTCAGCTACCGCCCGTAGGGAGTAGCATCAGCGACGCACTCTCACGCGAGGCGCTTGAGTCGCGCTATGGCCTGCGCGTCTACGAATATGAGCTGACCGAGGTCGTCCGCCAAGAGGAAGGCTCGGGCATCCTACACCAAGCCACCGCCCTGCGCAACGTCCTCCTCGAGCATCCCGATGCAGACGACCATGAACCCCTGCCCCTATCCCTGCACCTAGGTCATCACCCCGATGTGCGTATCGTCACGGGTGTCGATCTCATCGACACTATCGACGCTGCCTACCGCCGATACGGGCGTGAAGACGTGCTAGTCATCACCCCCTCCAATAAGCGTGCCCTTACCTTCAATCTCGGCATCCGAGCCCAAGTCCTCGACTTCGACGAAGAGATCGTCCGTGGCGAACAGCTCATCGTCGCGCGCAATAACTATACCTACACCCAGCGACGCGACCGATCCGACTTCATCGCCAACGGCGAAATGATCACCCTCGGGCGCATCTCTCGCTACCACGACATCTACGGACTGCGCTTCGCCGATGCAGAGATCTACCTCCCCGAGCGCGATATAGAGCTCGATGCCCGCATCCTCATCACCTCCCTGGCAGACGAGCAGGCACAGCGCACCTACGATCAGCGACTGGCACTCTACGAAGCCCTCGCCCTAGACTACGGACAGCAGGGAGGCGTCGCCGACATACGGCGAGCCATCCGCCGCGATCCCTACTGGGGTGCGCTAGAGGTCAAATACGGCTATGCCGTCACAGCCCACAAAGCGCAGGGCGGGCAATGGAGCTGTATCTTCATTGACCTCGGGCTGGTCAAGATCCTCCCCAGCGACCGCAATATGGTACGCTGGCTCTATACAGCCATCACCCGAGCTACCTGCGAGGTCTATCTGGTCAATCCGCCCGAAGGCTTCTGCATCGAAGCACCCCGCCACTAAGTCTCGCCCCAAGTAATCGCACCCTCCCTAGGGGAGCAAAATATCGTCACCTAGGCAGTCGAACTAGACCACTCACCCGAGATATTCTTAAGTTCACGTCGTGGTCTGTATAGATCACGACGTGAACTGTACAGACCACGACGTGAATTGTACAGACCACGACGTGAATTGTACAGACCACGTCGTGATCTGAAGAAATGTCACCCGAAGGAGACTAGTTCTCTCGCCTTAGACATCGAATATCTACCGCCTCGGCACTACCCTTTGGCTTGAATAGACAGGCATACGCCCCATCGAGAGGCAAACGCTGAAGGAGCAAAGCGGATATTCCCCTTGGCATCCTCTATCACCTCGGGCAACACTGCCTACATACAGCGCGACCGCACGCCTTCCATGAGAGGAAGCACGTGCGGTCGCGCGCTAATTGAATGGGGATATCCCCGCGTCTTACTTCGTTACGAGGACGAAGCTAAGCTCGATCTCGTCGTCGATGAACTTGTCACCGAGACCAGTGAAGAAGCTCTTAGAGCCATACTTCACATTCCAGTCGGCGCGGTTGATGCGGAAGGTTGCGCTCTTGAAGGTCGTGTTGTCAGCACCGATCTCGATAGCTGATACAGGGATAGTGATATTCTTCGTCACGTCCTTGAGCGTGAGGTTACCCTTGAGCTCCTTGATCGTCGAGAGGTCTACACCCTCAGCAGGCACGTCCGTCAGCTCAAAGCGTGCAGTAGGATACGTTGCCACTTCGAAGAAGTCCTCGTTCTCGAGGTGTGCCTTGAGCATGTCTGCCATTTCACCCTGGATGTCTTCGACGATGATACCGTTCATCGCGATCACCACGTGACCACCATAGAGCTTGCCATCTACTACAGATACAGAGCCCTCAGATACGGGGAGCTTACCGAAGTGTTCACCACCAGGCTTGAAGCCCTTCCATGTGAGGTAGGATGCTGCAGAGTCTACATCGAGCACGCCGTCAGAGGCATAAGTGCTCGCAGCTACAGAGTCACCAGCCGACACGGCTGTACTAGAGTTAGCACCACCGGTGCAAGACACAGCGACAAGTGCCGTCGCTGCCACGCCCATGAGGGCAATAATCATTTTCTTCATATTAATTCTTTGTTCTCTTGTTTCCTTACATTGTTGTAACTTCTCAATAACCCGAGTATGTATCAAAATGTTTTCAGACCATTAAAAAGTTTATTCCTCAAGGCTCGAAACTCTATCATTCTGTCTTCTCTCGCCTCTGAGCACATACGCAAAAAAAGAGGCGTGTCGTAGCTCTGTGACTACGACACGCCTCCGAAAGAAAGTGATTCGCCTGGGGCTCGAACCCAGGACCCCATCATTAAAAGTGATGTGCTCTGCCAACTGAGCTAGCGAATCGACCCAATTAAGCAATCTGAAGTGGACTACATGATCGCTAATAGTCCGATTGCGCCTGCAAAGGTAGGCAAAGTATTTGACTTGAGCAAAAGGGAGGGCTATTCACACAAGTATTCAGACACTTACGCCCTCCACAGTGTCACAGGAGCCAGCTAATCCTTGCGACGCAGGAGGTCAGGACGCAGACGCTGAGTGCGCTCGAGAGCCTGATCCATCTTCCACTGCTCTATGCGTGCGGCGTGTCCACTGAGCAGCACCTCGGGGACATCCCACCCATTATAGCTCGCAGGGCGGGTGTAGATAGGAGGTGCAAGGAGATTGTCCTGGAAGGTGTCGCTCAGCGCACTCTCCGCATCCCCGATAGCTCCGGGGATAAGGCGGGCAATGGCATCCGTCATCACTGCTGCTGCCAGCTCTCCCCCCGTGAGGACATAGTCACCGATAGAGATCTCACGAGTGATCAGATGCTCGCGGACGCGGTAGTCGATCCCCTTGTAGTGACCGCAGAGGATAATGACATTCTTGAGAAGGCTCATTTCGTTGGCAATCCCTTGATTGAAGGTCTCCCCGTCGGGCGAAGTAAAGATCACCTCATCATACTCACGCTCCGCACGCAGAGCAGAGATCACCTTATCTATAGGCTCGATCTGAAGGATCATCCCAGCCTCACCACCGAAGGGATAGTCATCGACACGCTTCCATCTATTCGTGGAGTAGTCTCTGAGGTTGTGGATATGTAGGTCGAGGAGTCCCTTGTCTCGGGTACGCCCCACGATCGAAGCCGATAGCGGGCCATCGAGTAGCTCGGGCACTACGGTAATAATATCTATGCGCACGTCTGTATACCTATTCTTGTTTGTAGGGAGCAAAGTTAGACACTATCGCCCAATGGCACAAGGGCAACGACCCAGACACAGCACAAGGGCGATCGGATGCTATATCCGATCGCCCTTGCCGTCAATAAGAGGCATCAGCCTCTTAGGTTAGACTACTTCTTGCCTCTGCGACGAGCGTTGATGACGTGGCGTACCTCCTCGAGCTTCTCTACACGGCGTAGCGTCTCGGGTTCAGTCTCCGTCCAGACCTGCTCGGTCTCAGCAGGACGCACATAGGCGAGGGCTTCACCCTTGCGTACCGTAGCACCCTGAGCGAGAACCTCGGTGATACGACCCGTGAAGAATGAGTTCACTGGCTCGATATAGCCAGCCACCGTCTGGATGAAGCACAGAGGCTCACCAGTCTTCACTTCGGTACCGATAGCAGGAGCCGTAGAGAAGTCAGCGGGGTCTACCTCCCAGATGATGCTACCTGTAGCAGGAGCCGTGATGGGCTCTGTGCCTGCACGCTTAGCCTTGAGAGCATCGGCTTCGTTGTAGCCCTGCTTCACGAGCTGCGCCGTACGTGCCTTGTCCACTTCCTCATGGAAGCGCTGCTTAGCTACACCACTCTTGTAGAGACGGTACTGAGCATCGTGCATCGCCAGCTCGAAGAGTTCTTCGTTGTCCTGACCATACTCCCAGCCGTTCTCGTCCATCTCCTTGCGGTACTCATCGAGCGCGTCGGGATAGTTGCCCTGTGGATCTTCGTCAGAGAACTCGTGACCTTGAGCCTTAGCCAGCTCGATGATCTCGGGAGCGAGAGGACCAGGGAGGCGACCACTCTTCCCGAGGATCATACCCCAGGTATTCTTGTCGATTGCCATCCAGCGTTCCTTGCCTGTAACGAGGTTGTACACGTTCATGAGGGCAACGTTCTTGACGTACTGGCTGAATGGCGTCACGAGGGGTGGATACCCGAGACGTGGCCATACGTACTCTACTTCGTTGAATAGGCGCACGAGCAGGTCATCGACGCTCAGCTCGGGTTCGCCCTTACCGCGCAGGTGCATATTGATACCAGCATGTACACCCTTGAGGTCAGCCATCATCGATCCCATCATACCGCCAGGCAGACCACAGCCTACGAGCAGAGAGGTCATCAGCATGTTGCTAGGCTCGATGAAGAGACCCAGGAAGTCGTCGATGAACTCCTGCGTGAGCGAACGAGCGCGCATGTAGGCATCCATATTGATCTCGGGCACCTTGAAGCCTGCATCGTGGAGCATCTCGCGGATCGTGATCACGTCTGGATGGATCTTACCCCATGAGAGTGGTTCCATCGCTACGTCGATGATGTCCGCACCATTGCGGCACACCTCTAGCATAGAGGCTACAGAGAAGCCAGGGCCAGAGTGACCATGATACTCGATAATCACCTGAGGATGCTTGGTCTTAATTGCCTTGACGAGGCGACCAAGGAAAGCGGGACGACCGACACCTGCCATATCCTTGAGGCAGATCTCAGCGGCACCAGCCTCGATGAGCGTGTCTGCGAGGTTAGAGTAATACTCTACTGTATGTACAGGCGAGCTGGTAATACAGAGCGTTGCCTGAGGGATCATCCCAGCCTCGAGGGCGTACTTGATAGAGGGGATGATGTTGCGTGGGTCATTGAGCCCGTCGAAGATACGGGTAATATCTACACCCTGAGCCTTCTTCACCTTGTACATCAGACGACGCACGTCGGCAGGTACAGGGAACATACGCAGACCATTGAGACCACGGTCAAGCATGTGGGTCTGGATGCCAGCCTCATTGAAATACTTCGTGAAGCCACGCACCGCCTTGTTGGGGTTCTCCCCATACATCAGATTCACCTGCTCGAAGGCACCGCCATTGGTCTCTACACGAGCGAAGCACCCCATCTCTACGATCACTGGCGCGATGCGCTCCAGCTGGTCGAGGCGGGGCTGATACTTACCGCTCGATTGCCACATATCGCGGTAGAGCAGGCTAAACTTAATTTCTCTCTGTTCCATACAGTTGTACAGTATTAAAGTCTATATTGATGGATTATATTCTATCTCTGGATAAGCTGAAGCGTGTGTACCCATTGCAGAGCTGACAGGGCTGCCGTCTCTGTCCTAAGGCGTGTATCACCTAGGGTGGTGGGATGTAGCCCCTGTGCCTGCGCCTGCTCGACCTCCTCACGAGAGAAGTCTCCCTCTGGGCCGATGAAGAGACACACGTCGCCCGCACCCTGATAGTGAAGGTGTGGGAGCGCGCGGGGCGCAATGATGCCGTCTGCCTCGCGACAATGTAAAAGAAGCTGAGTGGCTCCGCTCGTCTGGGCGATGGCATCCGAGAGGCTAACCTCCGAGCTAAGGGTAGGCAAGACCGCTTTCTGTGATTGCTTCATGGCGCTCAGCATAATGCGCTCGAGCCGCTCGGTATTGATATGTTTGCGCTCGCTGTGCTTGACCCTAAGCAGGAGGACCCTATCGACACCTACCTCTACGGCTTTCTCTAGGAGCCATTCCATGCGTTCGATGGCTTTCGTCGGAGCAAGAGCAAGCGTGATCTCACCCTGCCAGGTCTTCTGCCACGTGTGTCGCTCGAGGATCTGTACCCTACAGAGTCGTTTGCTGATCTCTGCGATCTCCGAGAGGTAAAACGTCCCTCGCCCATCACAGACGACAACACGATCACCGCACTGCCCGCGCAGTACGCGCAGACAATGCCCAGTCTCTCCCTCTGGGAGCAAGCCATCTACCGCCACATCAGGCGCATAGAATATGGGCAAATCGCTCATCTGTGACTCGGGGTCTATCATTCCTCGGTGCTACCAGTTAATTCCATCGCCAAAGTTAAAGGATTCTACCGAATCCACCATCAAAAAACACGACAAATCCCGCACGCTCCGCTCTACACCTCGTAGCAAGGTTGCCCAGCTGTGCAGGGCGACCATCGCAAGCCCCGACTTTCGCCCATACGCCCGACCGCTTCAAGATGCTCCCCATCATCTCCGCACACCCATTTTTGTCTATCCCTCGCACACTCCCCCGTCTACCTACTGAGTACTCCTCTGACACTTCAATAGAGAGTCCTCCGACACTTCAATAGGGACTCGAGGGACACTTCAATAGAGACTCGGGCGAGTCCCTATTGAAGTGTCGGAGGACTTATCGATACTCAGTCAGCCGTACGCGTACGCGCGGGTATATACGCGCGCACACGTATTATATATTCGGTCTCGAGAGGGTGCTAAGCATGAGAGCAAGCAGATCTGCCCTGCCCTCAGAGTGTATTATGCGCTAGATCACGATAGACAGACACCCGCAGGAGAGCTGGAGAGGTGCAGTCATCCTCTTACAGATCCTGCACCTCTCCAGCTCTCCTGCGGGTGTTTGCATTTAGCCCTATCGGGCGCGCCCCATTGGGGTTATTGCTCCAGCGAGAGTCCTAGTCCCTCAAAGAATGCCTTCCATCGAGGAGTATTCGTCGCATGAGCGTAGTCCTGGCTCTTGGCAAGGGCACCAGCCTGTAGTCGTGCGCGGAGGTCTTCATCTTGACACAGCTCGACGAGGCGACGTCCATAGGCATCGAGGTCGAAAGCTGGCACGAGCAAGCCCGCCCTCTCGTCCGCCCCGATAACCGAACGAATACCACTACAGCAGTCGAATGCCACAGGCACTACCCCATAGCTCTGCGCCTCGATCATGCTCATCGGATAGCCTTCGAAGGTTGAGGTCATGCACAGCACAGCCGCCTTACGGTATGCCTCCGTGGGATCAGCTTGATACCCCTCCATCCGCACTCGGGTCAGAGAATGCCCAGCGATGATCCCCTCTAGAGCATCACGCTCCTCTCCATCACCATAGATGACCAGCTCCCAGTCGGGTAGCTCGGAGACAACACGTCTCCAGACCTCGAGGAGGCGATCCACACGCTTGTCGATATAGGTCAGACGACCCATGTAGATAATGCGCTTGAGCTTCGTCGGAGATGGATCGGCAGGGAGGTCAATAGTGTTCGGCATTGGCACAAGACGCTTGCGTTCCTCGAGCGACAGCCCCAGCAAAGCACTCAACTCGTCTGCATACTCCTGGCACAGGACGATGTACCTATCTACTGCGCCGATAGTACGACGATAGTCCATCAGATTACCTCTACGTGCAGTGTCGGTGTAGACGTACTTAAACTTCCCGATCGTCTGCCACTCAAGCCACTTCAGCCACGAGCGGTCGCCACGTAGCTCCGCCCGCGTACGCTTGAGGATGTGCCGATACATGGGCATCGAATGCTCCCATGCTACGAGAGCAACGCCCGGGAGACTGCGCAGAGCTTCTGGGATTCGCTTGGACCAATCGATCAGGAAGAGGATCTTGATCTCCTCGCGCTCGATCTCCTCGACTAGGTAACGCACATTGGCTGATGTGTAGACATCCTTGCTCTCGGGCAAAGCACGCACACGTCCCCGCACATCGCCAGGTACAAATATCGTATCCTTGACCGTAAATGAGTAAAACAGCGTCTCGATACCCATCTCTGAGAATAGGCGCGCCGTAAGTAGGGTCACACGCTCCGCTCCACCCGCGACCATGTAGGGGTATAGGAAGGCAACTTTCATTAAGTATACTATAGTTTGATTGATGACTGTGCAGGGAAGCTAGTGTGCCTCTAGCCAGTTCGTCCCCGTACCGACCTCGACGACAAGGGGAACGCGAAGCCCCGAGAGGGCAGACTCCATCGTCTCGCGAATGAGAGGAATAAGCGTGTCTAGCTCGTCACGGTAGGCGTTGAAGTTGAGTTCGTCATGCACCTGCAGGATCATCTGGCTACGCAGTCCCCGCTTGCGCATTGCCTCATCGAGGCGGATCATCGCGAGCTTGATGATGTCGGCAGCCGTACCTTGCAAGGGAGCATTGATAGCATTACGCTCGGCGTGACTACGCACGCTCCCATTGGGATTATTGATATCTGGGAGGTAACGCCTACGCCCTAGGAGCGTCGAGACATAACCGTCGTGCTGTGCCTCGCGCACCACGCGCTTCATATAGGCATCCACGGCAGGGTAAGCGGCGAAATAACCATCGATGAGGGCGCGGGCTTCCGTACGACTAACGCCGAGCTGTTCGGATAGTCCGAAGGCACTTACACCATAAATAATGCCGAAGTTTGCCGTCTTCGCCCTGCGGCGCATATCGGGAGTCACCTCCTCGAGTGGCACACCGAAGATACGGGCAGCAGTCGCCTGATGAATGTCTAGCCCCGAGTGGAATGCCTCGATGAGCGAAGCATCTTCGCTGAAGTGCGCCATGAGGCGAAGCTCGATCTGCGAATAATCGGCACTGACGAAGATCGTCTCCGCACCGTCCGAGGTGAATGCCCCACGGATGCGGCTACCCTCGGGAGTACGAATGGGGATATTCTGAATGTTGGGATTCGTGCTGGAGAGACGTCCCGTGGCAGCGACCGTCTGGTTGAAGGTCGTATGTAGCTTGCCATCCTCGTGCAGCAGGCGTGGCAGGGGCTCGATGTAGGTCGAGAGGAGCTTGCGCAGTCCGCGATAGGCGAGGATACGCTCGACGATGGGGTGCTTGCTTCGGAGCTTGTCGAGGACTTCCTCAGAGGTCGAGTAACCTCCCGACTTGGTTTTCTTTGCCTTGGGGTCAAGTCCCAGTTCGTCCATCAGCAGGTCACCTACCTGCCGAGGACTATTGACGTTGAATGGGCGACCCGCCAGCGTGTGTATCTCGGTCTCTAGACGCTCTAGCTCCGTACTTAGTTCGCCTGCTTGACGCTCTAGCTCGGCGCAGTCTATGCGTACACCTGCCTGTTCCATCCCTGCAAGCACGGGGACGAGAGGCATCTCGAGGTCACACAGGAGTGACATCTGCTCACGCTCCTCCAGCCGTGGCACGAAGACATCGTACAGCCTGTAAACGCTGTGGACACGCTGAGCCAAGCCCTCCGCAGTCTGCACCGAAGGCATCTCTTCGATCCCAAGATGACGACCAGCGAGCGCCTCTAGCGCATGACCCATATCGGGCATTAGGAGATAATGAGCGATCATCGTATCGAAGGCATTCGACCCAAGGGCAAGCCCATACCGCCCGAGCGTCTGAAGCACAGGCTTGAGATTATGTGCCAGTACTTCTATCTCCGAGGACAGCACCGCCCCGAGTGGCTTCAGCATTGCCATGCGCTCTGCCGTCGTTCCCTCTAGGGGTAGGACGTACGCTGTACCTTCGTCGAAGGCGAATGCCAATGCTGCCAGCTCCGAGCGCAGAGCGTCCTCGCTATCGGTCTGAATGGCTAACGCCAGTCGCTTCGCACCCTCGATCTGCGCTACAAGGTCGGCAAGCGTAAGGGTATCAGTGCCCAGCACGATGGTCTTGAGCTCCACCGCGGGGGCTTGTAGAGTCATTCCCTCCTCACCCGTCTGCATGATAGGCATAGGACGAGGCGCGGGCGTCTCCGTATAGCTTGCAGCGAATAGCTCCAACCCCACGACCGAAGCCCCTGCCGTAGCCGTCTGCACAGCCTCGGGCGAGGCACTCGGAGCTAAGGCAGATGCCTCAGAGCTGGGGGGCGCGAATAGGTCGTCCTGCTGTGGCAGTACCTCAGCATTCGCCTGAACCTGAGCGGCACGCTCCTGTCCCAGACGAATCTCCGCAGCGTAGCGCGTACGGATACGAGAGAGCAAGGTACGAAACTCCAACTCCTCGAAGAGCTGCTCTACCTCCCACCAGTTCACCTCCTGTCGAGCAAACCGCTCTAGATCTAGCTCCACACCTGGCACCTCGGTGCATATCGTAGCGAGATAACGGGTGCGTTCGCCATCCTCACGCCCTGCACGTATCTTGTCACCGATAGCGCCCTTGATACTATCCGCATGGGCAAAGATGGCATCCATCGAGCCGTACTCCTTGAGAAGCTTGGCAGCGGTCTTATCCCCTACCCCACGGATACCTGGGAGGTTGTCCGCTGAGTCACCGACCATCCCGAGGTAGTCGATCATCTGACGAGGCGAATCTAACCCGAAGCGTTCGCAGACTTCTGCCTCACCCCACTCCTCATACCCTCCGCCATTGACGGGGCGATACATGGAGATCTGGGGAGTAACGAGCTGAGCATAGTCCTTGTCGGGCGTTACCATCAGCACGTCCAGCCCGCGAGCCGCGCCTTGCACGGCAAGCGTCCCGACGACATCGTCTGCCTCATAGTCTGGCACCTCAATGATGGGAATTCGGTATGCCTCGATGAGGCGCTTGATGTAGGGGACTCCGAACTTGATCGCCTCGGGTGCGCTCTCGCGATGTGCCTTGTACTCCTCATACTCACGGTGACGAAAACTACCGCCTGGGGGGTCAAAGACCACCGCTACATAGTCCGGGCTAGTCGTCCCAAGCAGGTCGCTCAGTGTATTGGCAAAGCCAAAGATCGCACTCGTATCACGCCCTTGGCTATCGAGGCGAGGGCGCTTGGAGTGCGGGAAATAGGCTCTGTAGATCAATGCATAAGCATCGAGGAGGAAGAGGCTCTTATTGGACATCTCGCGTTCGGGTTATCTCTGTTTATATTGATAGATCCTGCGCTACGCCCTCCTAGACGCATAGAATGCTAGGAGACAAAGCACAGGTTTGCAAAGCTATCCATTTCCCCGCACCTAGGCAAATCCTCTCCAGAGCATCCCCGCTCCGCCTGTCCCTACGTTCGTCCCCCGCCTCTCCACCACCGCAACTTAGGTTTTATCACTGAGACGACTTACCCTAAGTCGTCCTCGGGACTTACAGTAAGTCGCCGAGGCGACTTAAGTTGAGTCACTTCGGCGATATACTGTAAGTCATCTTAGAGGCTCAATGTCAGCATCGGGCAGAGCCTAACGTAGCACAGCATACCTGGTTTGCTTGCGTGCCTCAATAGAGAACGGGGATCATACGACTGCCTTGGTCGTATGATCCCCGCTCCCTATTGCTCTGTGCGCCCGAGGGACATCAGAGCTTTGGAGGAATTAGCGTAAGTCTAGCTCCTCGATGAGACGTGGGCATTTGCCCCACTGCTCGATCACGAAGAGGACGTAGCGGATGTCTACTGAGATCGTGCGCTGTAGAGCAGGTTCGAACTCGATGTCACCACTCATTGCCTCCCAGTTGCCATCGAAGGCGAGACCGATGACACGACCATTCTTGTCGAAGACGGGACTACCTGAGTTACCACCCGTGATGTCGTTATTGGAGAGGAAGTTCACATACATCTGTCCGTCCTTTTTGTCTGCCCAGCGTCCCCAAGCCTTGCCCTCGATGAGGTCAATGAACTCGGGCTTGAGATCAAACTCTGTAGAGCCTGGCTGATACTTCTCCATAATACCTGCTGGCGTGGTGTAATAGCTATACTTGACCCCATCGCTAGGAGAATAACCAAGCACGCTACCATAGCTCATGCGCATGGTGAAATTCGCATCACTAGGCATCTGACGCTTAGGATCCATCGCCTGACGACCTGCGAAGTAAAGGCGGTTGCCACGCCCGATGGCACTCTGATAACCCTTGAGTGCCTCCGTGATCTCTGTGTAGAGTGCCTGTACAGTGGCAAAGTAAGTAAGGGCTGGGTCAGAGGCAAGCACATCCTTGTCCTTGCGAGCGCGCAGCGCACCTTCCTCGCTGACGAAAGCACTATTGTCGAAGACATAGTCTGCGAATGCCTTCGTGCTACCGCCGAACTGGCTGTCGATCACTGCGAAGAGCTTCTGCACGTCCGAGGCAGTCAGCTCCTTGCGGGCAATGTCGAGCATAGCAGGCAACACCTCACGGTCGAGAGATGCCACATAGTCCTTGTACACCTCCTTGACGTCTTCGTCTGTCACGGCAGGATTGGTCATCGCGCTGGCGATGGCAAAGATCTCCGTACCACGCAGGAGCGTCTCACGCAGGTAAGACTGACGGCGGATAAGGCTACCCGCATCCTTATAGTTCTTCTCTAGATCTGTGAGGACGCCGGCATACTCCTTACGTGTGGCAGCCCACTGACCGAAGGCAGCTTCCTCCTCACGCTTACGGTCTACGACGGCGAGGCGACGCAGTCCGCGATTCATACCGATAGAGTTCTTCCAGTAGTTCGAGCTACCAGCATACTTGTCCGAGTACTTGATGCGCACAGCCTGATCTGCATCCATAGCCTTGCGCCAGATCTCCTGTTTGACACCGCGCACGTCGATGAGAGCCTGGTTCTGATTCTCCATGCGGTTCTCGATACCCCACGATGGGATATAACGCTCGGTAGAACCAGGGAAACCGATCGTCATGGCGAAGTCACCCTCGCGATAGCCTTCGGTAGAGACAGAGGCGAAGTGCTGAGGACGATAGGGTACATTGTCCTTGCTGTAGTTGGCGGGTTTGTTGTCTGCATTAGCATAGACGCGGAAGACGGAGAAGTCTCCCGTGTGACGTGTCCACATCCAATTGTCCGTATCGCCACCATACTTACCGATAGAACTGGGTGGAGCGAAGACCATACGCACGTCGCGGAAGACGTCGTAGGTGATCATGTAGTACTTGTTGCCTGCGTAGTAGGAGCGAATGATGACCTCCTTCATAGGGTTGCCAAGGCGTGCTTCCTCTGCCTTGCGCAGGTCTGCCGTGATGGCATTGATAGCGTTGATGCGGTCGATCTCAGTCTTGACCTTGCGGTTCTTCTTGAGGCGAGCGAGGATGTCGCTGGTGATGTCCTTGATGTCTACGAGGTAGCGTACCTCCAGCCCTTCGATAGGGAGCTCCTGAGCGTAGGTCTGCGACACGAAGCCATCGCGCAGGTAGTCATGATCGACCGTGCTCTGGCTCTGGATAGCTCCGTAGCCACAGTGGTGGTTGGTCATGATCAGTCCTGTAGCCGAGACGGTCACACCCGTACAGCCACGACCGAAGATAATGACAGATCCAGCTACACTAGGCTTGTCAAGGCTATACAGCTCCTCGGACGAGAGGCGGAAGCCTAGGTCCTTCATCTGCTGCATATTCTCCTGCGTCAGCTCATTGAGTAGCCACATACCCTTGTCCGCGCGTGCCGTGCCAGCAAGAGCTAGGACAGCCGTCGAGAGGGCAAGAGCCTTCTTGAGAAAGTTGTTCATACTAATGGGATTTATATTATTTGATCTTATACGAGGTAAGGAGGCAAAGCGAGCGAAGCTTCACTAGGCTCCGAGGCAAGAGATTTAGTCTACCTGCAGGACAAGTCCCTTGAGATACTCACCCTCAGGATGGTAAATGCCTACTGGGTGGTCTGCTGGCTGAGTAAGCTGATGCAGAATGCGTACATGCCTGCCAGAGGAAGCCGCCGCAGTGAAGACCGCTAGACGAAACTCCTCACGACTCACCGCCTGCGAACAGCTAAAGGTAAAGACAATCCCTCCGGGCGCTACCTTGGCGAACGCCTCGGCATTGATACGGCGATAGCCGATGAGGGCATTGCGTAGCACCTTGCGATGCTTGGCAAAGGCAGGAGGATCGAGGATAATCATATCGTATTGACCCTCGGGCATCTGCTCAAGGTAGGCGAAAGCATCTTGCGTAATGCTTTGATGTCGGGTGGTATCCCCGAAGTTGAGCCGTACATGCTCTTCGGTCAGATACATTGCCTTGGCAGAGCTATCGAGCGAATGCACCTCTGTAGCACCTCCGCGCAGAGCATAGAGAGAGAACCCTCCCGTATAGCAGAAGGCATTGAGGACGGTGCGCCCCTCGGCGTACTTCTCGACGAGACTGCGGTTGTCTCGCTGGTCTACGAAGAAGCCGGTCTTCTGTCCACGAAGCCAGTCGGGCAGGAAGCGAATCCCATTCTCCCAGACGGCACGGGCTGTCGTATGCCCGATAAGGAATTCGTCCTGAGCCTCCTCGCGTGCCTCACGGGTGGGGAGGGTAGACGAACTTTTGTAATACACTGCCTCGAGAGCGCTCTCTCCGAGCATCTCGCGGTAGCTCGCCATGAGCGCGCGGGCGATATCGTGACGGCTCACATGCATCCCAATGCTATGCGCCTGCATCACAGCCGTAGTGCCATAGACGTCGATGATCAGCCCAGGGAGCTGGTCGCCCTCGCCATGGACGAGGCGATAGACGTCATTGCGCTCGGCTTCGTCGGCATCACCGCGCACCAGACCGAGCGAGATACGTAGACCGAGGGCAGAGCTTAGGCGACTGAGCCAATAGCTCTCGTCGATCTCTTCGTTGCCGATGAAGCTGAGCATGCGCACTGCGATACTGCCTGTCGCCCAGTGCCCGACACCGAGCGCATCGCCCCGATGACTAATAATGCGTACGAGGTCGCCATCAGCTACCTCCCCATCTATCGAAGCGATAGCCCCAGAGAATACCCAAGGGTGGAAGCGCAGGAGTGACTCCTCTTTGCGCGGTAGTAGGCGAACTGTCTTTATATCCATTGAATCGTAATGTCTTGTCTTCTAGTGTAGAGCTATCCCCTTATGGGGAAGCCCTGAGCATGTCGGGATTAGATCAGGGCAAACTGCGTGGGGGAAGGAGCGGGCTGCTGCATCAGCTCTCGGTAAATACGTAGGCTGCCCCAAGCGTCGAGAGCAGCATAGGTCTGCTGAGCTGGGGTAAGGCGGCTCGCCTCCCAGTTGCTCATACGCTGAGCCTTACTCATATTCTCGCCGAACATGATCGCATAGATCTTCTGCAAGCTCGCATCCTTGATACCATAGCCAGGAGAGAGCAGTTGTAGCTCTACGAAGCCCTTCGGCTCAAAGGGCGTAAGACGCTTGAGTGCCGTGCAGTCATCGCGCAGACTAAGCCCGATCTTGAGGAGATCGTTGCGCTCGAGTAGCTCTACGAGTGGCTCGGGCAGACCGAGACGATTGAGGCGAAACAGGAATGTCTCGCTATCGGTGGCGAGCTGTAGCAGACCCACCGAGGTGCGACGTCCTGGGACGAAGCTCGGCTTGGTCTCTGTGTCGATACCGATGGCATCGGCTTCGGCAAGGCGTGCCACAGCAGCCTTGACTTGATTGGACTTGTCGATTAGATGGATCGGCAAGTGATATTCTGCACGGGGCAACAGAGCCAGTTGCTCTTTGTCTATCTCACTAGGATAGGGATAGGGAACGAAATTCTTAATCTTCATCATCGTGCGGGAAACGCCTATTTAGTCTATGAAGTCATCCAGGTCAAGGTCATCGCCCTCGGCATCTTCGTCGTCGAGAGGGTCCTCTGCCTCCATCCCCACGTATATCTGGTGCAAGGCTCCGAGGGCAGAGATCAGCGCCAGCCCCCAGTGTTCGCTCCAGTAGAGACGACAGCGCCCGATAGCGGCAGGGAGAGCTAGTTCATTCTGCTCACGCAAGATCCCGAGCAGATTGCCCACATGCTGGTAGATATCCGCCAGCAGTTCGCTGATATGATTTGCCAGCGGAGTATCGCTATACTGCATCTCGCCCGAGAAGGTCGTGAGGAACGTGTCTTCCTCCCCGATAATTTCCTCGGCTCGTGCACGCACCCTCTCGTAGCTCGCCTCTGTGATATACTCCTCGACGAGATCAATCTCTGGGCTATACATATAGTCGGGCAGAGCAAGCACGAGGCTGTAGAGGCGGGGCAATAGCTCCAGCATACGACGTACATACTCTCTGCGCTCCGCCCCTTGCTCTAGGAGGGTCGCCAGCTCCACGCCTCGCGCGGCAAATTCGATAAGTGCGGGTGTATAGATACTGCCCGCGCCTTGACTGTTGTGATCCATATATCTCACAAAGATAACAAGAACTATCGAATACCTCTGCGCCCTACCCCCTCCATCTCACACGGCAACAGGTGCAGATCCCCCACGATCCGAATATCACCCCTGTCACCCCTCCCCGCAAGGCTCTCCCGACACATCACTGAAGTCTCCCTCGACACTTCAGTGATGTCTCCCCCGACACTCAAGTAGACACTCCCCAGACACTCAAGTAGGGAGTCACTCGACACTCAAGTAGGGACTCGGGTGACTCCCTACTTGAGTGTCCGAGGAGTACCAAGGTGCTAGTCCCCTTACACGTACGCGCGTGCGTATATACGCGCGCACGCGTATATAATATCGGTCTACGGGGATGGTACGATTTTTCTCATCGGGAGACCTCCCAGTTCGCCCCTCCATCACAGCCCCCATACCGACGGCACAAGTAGTCCGAATATACCCTGGACATGTCGGTATCTTTGCGATTTCGATTGTGAAGTAGTATCTTTGCTGTGTCAAGTCGGCATTCAACACTAGAGCACATACACTTTGCGTTAGTGCTCTAGAGCGTCCTCTCCCTCCCCAGACGCTACAGGAAATCGATCATGCTGCGGACGGAGTCCCGCTTGACAAAAGGAAAGTAGATGAAAGCAAATACGGTCACAGAAGCAGAGCTGCAACACATGCTCGCGGACGCCTCCACGCGTCGGCGCGCTTTCTCATTGATCGTAGAGAAGTATTCTCAGCAAGTTTACTGGCAGCTACGTCGGATGGTCTATTCACACGATGACGCCAGCGACCTAGTGCAGAATACATTCATCAAAGCCTGGGAGGCGATCGAGGGATTCAGAGGCGAAGCCAAAGTCTCTACCTGGCTGTATCGCATCGCCATGTACGAGGGGCTCAACTTCATCAAGCAGCAGAAGCGCAGAGACGAGATGCACCTGCGTCCCGAGGATGATGCCCAGTCTGAGTATCTAATGAGCCGCCTCGAGAGTGATGCCTATTTCGACGGCGACGACTACGAGCGACGCTTCCAGGAGGCGCTGGTCACCCTCCCCGAGAAGCAACAGCTGGTCTTTCGCCTGCGCTACTACGATGAGATGCCCTACGAGCAAATATCTCAGCTCACAGGAACCTCCGTCGGCGCCCTCAAGGCAAGCTACCACCACGCTCAAAAGAAAATTACCGCCCTACTCGGCGAGGAAGAATAAACCTCGGGCGCGGAAGATTGTCATAGTATCAAAGACAAAACGACGAGACAGTGATGGTAACAAGACGACACAACGACCCAGAGCTACACGGCCTGCCCCACCCAGAGCAGAGTGCTAGCCACTACAGCACCCCCGAGGGCTTCCTCGACGGGCTGGCAGAGACGATCATGAGTCGCCTCCCCGATGAGCAGGAGCTCGCCGAGGTGCCAGCACTACCCGTCAGCTGGTGGACCAAGGCAAAGCCGATCGTATATCTCGCTGCCTGCTTCGTAGGGCTAGCACTGATCTTCCAGGGCATTCGTAGCCTAGAGACGAAGACAGGACTTACGGCAGAGGACAAGGCGAAGGTCGAGGCGATAGACGACAGCGAATGGGCTGTCTACTACAGCGAATACAGTAGTGCGATCATCGACCAAGACCACGAGCGGGAGCTAAGCCGAGAGATAGACCAGCTCTAAACAGACTAATTGATACAGAGACAATGAAGCGAATCATACTAACCGGGCTACTAAGCTTGACGATGCTCACCGGAGCCTATGCCTCCGCGCAGGATGGTCCAGCAGGCAAGGGACCTTCGCGAGAGCAAGTGATCCAGCAGAAGCGAGCTTTCCTCACCCGAGAGCTAGAGCTTAGCGAGCAGGAGATCAACGCGCTGATGCCCATCCTCGAGGAGCTCGACGTCAAGCGCTTCCAGCTCTGGAAAGAATCGGAGTCCACACGCAGACGCATTCAGAGTAAGGATGCCTCACTCACCGAGAGTGACCTGCGTCGCTACTTCGAGCAGCAACTAGAGGGCAAGGTGAGAGAAGCCGAACTCGAACGCACCTACTACACGAGGTGCAAGGATGCCCTCCCCATCAGCAAGCTCGTACATCTTGAGCGCACTAACAGGAAGTTTGCCCGTGAGTTCTTCGGCAAGGACAGAGGCCAACATCGACGCTAGCTCATATTCTCCTAAGTAGAGCTAGGACGCGCAAAGCATTCCCCACTGGATAGTGGGTATCGAAAGATAAGAACTTTTCATAGCGTTTATTAGGAAGAGTGCCATGGCCCGGGAGGGTCGTGGCATTCGTTTTATATACCCCTCGATGTCTGCAGACACACGCACCAGCAGCTTTCTCCATCTCTGACACTATTAATAGGTAGCTCCATAGGGCGAAATACCTATTTGTGGCGATTGCCCGCGCTGGGGGCTTGCCGTATTTTTGCAGGGCAAAACAGCAATTATAGGCGATTATCACTATATAATGAACAAAATACTGACTGCCCTAGCTCTCGCGCTGGCGATCACTCAGGGACTTATAGCTCAGAAAAGCGAGCGCCCAGCCGAGTACCGCAAGGCAAGGAGCGAACGCTCAGAGCGCGATCAGCGATCAGCCTCCGTGCGTGGACGCATCACCAGTAGCGATGGCGCTCTGGAGTACGCGACCGTCTACCTCCACGGGACGAATATACACACCGCCACCAACGCCCGAGGCGAATACCACCTCCCCATCCCCGCAGGCAAGCATTCTCTGCGCGTGCAGTACGTCGGCATGGCATCGCACAGCGAGGAGATCTCCGTACGTGGCGGCGAACGCCTCATCAGAGATATACGCCTCTCGGCAGACGGGAGCCAGGTACTGCGCGAGCAGGTCGTGGTCGGTCGTCGAGAGGGGCGACGCGAGCGAGACCTTGGCTTTGCCGTCCAGCTCGTCGAGACACAGGCACTCGCCTCTCAGTCCATTCAAACCAGCGAGATCCTCGAGCGTGCTGCTGGGGTCAAGGTGCGTCAGGACGGCGGGCTTGGCTCACGGACGAACTTCAACATCAATGGCTTCTCGGGCAATGCCGTCCGCATCTTCATCGATGGTACACCAGCAGACAACTACGGCTCTGCCTTCTCCCTGCAGAGCATACCTCCCTCCCTCATCGAGCGCATCGAAGTCTTCAAGGGTGTCGTCCCTGGTCACCTAGCCTCCGACGCTCTCGGTGGCGCTATCAATGTCATCCTCAAGAATCAGCGTCGCACCTCCCTCCAGACCTCGTACTCTCTAGGGAGCTTCAACACCCATCAGTGGAACATGACCGGTAGCCTTCGCTCCAGCAAAGGCTTTGCCCTCGAGGGATCAGCCTTCTACAACTATAGTGACAATGACTACGAAGTCTGGGGCAAGGACATAGAGCTCAAAGACTACCTCGGTCGCGTACGCCCTGCCACTGAGCGCATGCGTCGCTTCCACGACGCTTACAGCTCCTACGGGGCGCGCGCCAGCGTGGGGCTAGTGCGTCAGAGCTGGGCGGACAAGTTCATGCTCACGGGGATATTCTCCGACACCTACAAGGAGATGCAGCACGGCACGACCATGCGCAACGTCTATGGCGACCGCCACAGCCGTGGGGACAGTCGTATCCTCGAGCTAACCTATCACAAGAAAGGTCTCCTGCCCCGCTTCGACCTTGCCTTAGATGCCTCCTATTCCTGGATCGGGCGGCAGATCATCGATACCGTCGGCATTATGTACAGCTGGGCAGGTCCTATCCTCAACGCCTCTGGTCAGCCCCTGCGCTATACCAAGGGGGCAGAGGTCGCCAGCCAGCCCACACTTGCCCGCGACGATGACAAGACGCTGATGCTACGAGCCATGCTGACCTATCACTTCACCAAGACAAGCCACCTGCACCTAGGTTACCTCTTCAACGACTTCCGTCGCTCGGTCTCTGACCCACTCGAGGATCCTCGCCTCGTCCAGCTAGCTGACACCCGCGACCTTGCCAAGGGCGTGCTGACTGCCACCTACGAGCGTATCGACCTGGATGGCAAGCTGCGCTCCAGCCTCTTCTACAAGCACTACCACCAGCACGCCACTTCGCACGAGCCTTATCTCAGCAGTGGGGAGGTGCTGACGAACTCCTTCTCCAAGGATGTGAACTTCAGTGGCTACGGCATCACGCTCTCCTATTCGCTCACCCCACGCCTCCAGCTCCTAGGCTCGGCTGAGCGCGCCCTGCGCATGCCTTCGCCCAACGAGCTATTCGGCAACTCCTCTGCCAACCTCCTCCCCCCAGCCACTGAGCTAGAGCCTGAGCGCAGCACCAACGTCAATTTCGGTGCCATCTATACCCTTGACCTCGGTGCGCACCGCCTCGGGCTCAATGGTACGCTACTCTATCGCGACACCCGTGGCATGATCCGCCAGGCGATCATGGGAGGTAGCTTCGACTACTCTCGCTACGAGAATCTCGAGAACGTCCTCTCCTATGGCATAGACACCGAGCTAACCTACAGCTACGACCACAGGCTAGAGGCACGCATCAGCCTCTCGAAGCTACAGGCACTCTTCAACACGGAGTACGATCAGCTCGGCGATCGCTACCAATACTACCGCATGCACATTCGCAACGAGCCTTCCTTCAAGGTCAATGGTACCCTCTCCTACACCCAGCCCAATCTCTTCGCTCGCGGAGGACGTGGCACCATCCACACGAGTATCAACTATGTCGAGGCATTCCATCGTGACTGGTCGAACGTAGGGTCAAACAACCTCGCGATCATCCCCACTCTCCTAACCACAGACCTCGGGCTGTCGTACTCCTTCCCCAAGCATCGCCTCACCCTCAGCCTAGATGCCAAGAACATCTTCGACCGCCAGGTGTACGACAACTATGGGCTACAGAAGCCAGGGCGCTCACTCTTTGCCAAGGTCAGCTACCGCATCTTCTAGCCTCCTCTCATTCGCCCTCGGGCGAACCTATCTCAGCAATAAGGATTCAAACCAAACTTCAATAACTCCTAAGTAATGACAAACTTCAAAACTCTACTCACCACCACCGCCCTGGCGACCTTGCTCCTCACGTCCTGCGACACCAAGAACGAACCCAACGGGGGCAACAGCACCAACGAGGGTCTCAAGGGTGACTTCCACATCGCCTTCGCCAACGGTACGGGCAATCCCTCTGGCACGCTCGTGCAGGGTGTCAGCGACCTCTCACAGGGAACCATCACCTCCGCCCGAGGCTTCCAGCTCGAATCTGCCCGCACGGCACGCATCTTCCCCTCTAGCGATGGTAAGACCATCTGGAGCCTCAACTATACAGTAGGCTCAGTAGAGAAGCTCACCTACCTCGGCTCTGACCAGTACTCCCAGGTTGCCCGCATCGACGCCTCTATTCCCCTAGGGACGAAGACCCTCCGCTTCACCAAGATCAATGATCAGGTCGGCTCGCTCCACTATATCTCTGCCAAGGCTGTCATCGGCGAAGACAATAAGTACTCGCACCACGCACACGAGCTGACTATCGGCATGCTCGACCTCGACAAGATGGAGCTTCTCCCAGGCTATCGCAAGGCTGTCGCCCTTACGCTCCCCGACGAATACGCCAAGGCTGGCTACTTCATCAGCCGTATCGATGCCCCCATCCTCTCGGGCGGGAAGCTCTACTACGGCTGTGCCGTCTCTATCGCCGACCCTGCTAAGCCCACGGCACAGACAGGGCTAGCGACAGACAAGGCGTTCACCCTCGTGGTAGACTACAACGACCTCACCAAGGCAAGTGTCATAGCGACCGACATCGTCCGCGGTGCGACCAACGGCTACCGCACCCCTGCTCAGCATCTGATGGAGGACGGCAGCGTGCTTCAGCTCGTCAGCGGTGTACAGGCGAACGGTCAGAAGGAGGTACACCTCGTTAAGCTCCAGAATGGGACTTACACCTCCTTCAACCTCAACCTCACCAGCCTCCTCGGCAAGCAGACCAATAGCTATGGCTTCTTCTACGCAGGCAATGGCATCGCCTACATCCCCTACGAAGACCTAAGCACCGAGCGCAAGTCTGTCGGTGTCGATGCCCAAGGCAAAGAGACCCTCTCGAGCATGTGGAAACTCGCCCGTGTGGATCTGAACAAGGGAACAGCCATCGACCTTAACGTCCCCGACAACCTCTGGCTCCGTCAGTATCAGAATGCAGTCGTACGCAATGGAGTATTCTACATCGCCCTCGCTCCGGTCGCACAGGCAGGACATATCTATATGTTCGACGTGGCGAGCGAGAGCCCCACGGGTCGCCTAGGCGCTTCGCTCCAGGGCACAGGTGCAGAGCAGTACTTCATCGGCATCTACTAGCCTCCGACCTAGCTAACCAAGCCACCTTCCCTTCCGCATCCCCTACGGGATGACCATGCCAGCGGTAGCGACTCATCCAGTCGCTACCGCTGGTCTTTTGCATGCCCCGAGAGAGAACTTCTTCCTCTCCTCGGGAAGAAATTCTTCAGTTCACGTCGTGACCTGAAGAAGTAATAAGGCACTAGCCCCATTTAGGAGCTAGTGCCTTATTACATTGTGTCGCCCGAGGCAAAGGGTTTGCCTGCGGGGCAGAGAGAGGGAGGATTACCTTAGGCCATTGATCACGTCTGTAGCCGTCATACGCTTCTTGCCTGCGGGCTGGAGAGATGTGAGGCGTAGAGCGCCGAGACCACACACGACCTCGATCGTGTGCTTGCCCTCGATAAGGACAGTACCTGGAGCTAGCCCCTCGTGGCGGGATTGAGGCGCGACGACTTCGGTAGCGAAGACCTTGAGCGCCTGAGGCTCGGTTTGCCCTGGGAAGAGAAGCTCGGTCCATGCCGAGGGGTAAGGGCAAAGCCCGCGGACGAAGTTGTACAGCTCCGAGGCAGGACGCGTCCAGTCGATGCGGGTATTGTCCTTGGTGAGCTTGGGTGCATGGGTCATCGCCTCACTCATCTCGGTCTGCGGTGTGGAGCGGGGAGGCGTGCCAGAGGCGAAGAGCTTCACAGTCTCCTCCAGTAGCTCCGCACCGATATACATGAGGCGATCATGCACGTCGCCCGTGGTATCTGTGGGTGAGATCGGCGTCGAGGCTTGCAGGAGGACGTCGCCCGTATCGATCTCGTGCTGAAGCTGGAAGGTAGAGACGCCCGTCTCAGTATCACCATTCATCACCGCCCAATGGATGGGGGCAGCACCACGATAGCGAGGCAAGAGAGAGCCATGCAGATTGACCGTGCCAAGGCGTGGCAGACGCCACACTTCCTCGGGTAGCATGCGAAAAGCCACCACTAGCCCTAGATCAGGGTCTATCTCCCTAAGGCGAGCGATAAATGCCTCATCGCGTAGGCGAACAGGCTGTAGCACTTCGATCCCGCGCTCCAGGGCATAACGCTTGATGCGGCTCTCCTGTAGCTTCATCCCGCGTCCCGCGGGCTTGTCGGGCATCGTTACCACGGCGCGCACGTCGTGTCCATGCTCGACGAGTCGCTCCAGTGCTGGCAAGGCGAAGTCTGCCGTTGCCATGTAGATCAATTTCATTCGTTGGATAGGTCTTGGGGGGATTACTTCCCCGTTACACTTTTGTTCATCATCAGCTCCAGCACTCTACGATCAGTCTCCTGCATCGCCTCGCGTCCGATGAGCGCAAGATTGCGAATGCACGCATCGACATCGTCATGCACGATGCCCTCGATCGAGGTGCAGTGCCCGTGCTCCATCGCTAGCAGAGCAGCGATCATAGCAGAGCCTATACCCGTAGATGCCTTGAGGCTACAACTGGGCTTAGCTCCATCACAGATCATGCCCGTGACGTTGCCGACCATGTTCATGATGGCATAGCTCGACTGCTCACGAGTACCCCCCATGAGGTAGACGAGGGCGGCAGACGAACCTATACCCGAGACGACCATCCCGCACAAACCGCTAAGACGACCAAGGTACTGCTTGATATAGACGACCATGAGGCTACTAAGCATCAGCGCGCGAACGGTCTGTTCATAGCTCGCGTCCTGGGTCTCGGCGAAGGTCAGGACAGGGAGCGTCGCAGTAATGCCTTGGTTCCCACTGCCCGAGTTGCTCATCACGGTGAAAGGCGCCCCGCCCATACGGGCATCACACGCCGCACTGGTGGTAGCGATCATCTGCGTCAGCGGGCTATGCCCCATGAAGGCACGCCCTGCCTTGCTCCCTATCAAGCGCCCGACGCTGTGCCCGTAGTTTTCGCTGAGAGCACGGGTGCCGACCTCCTTATTCGTTAGGGCAGCGGCGTAGATAAACTCCAGCATCTCGAGCGGAGCCGTCATGGCATAGTCGTAAACGAGGGCATAGCTGAGAGCAATGTCCTTCTCCGTGACCGTGCTGGCATCGATCACCTCGCCACAGTTGTCGGGAGCGATGGCGGCAGCTACTGTCGGTGGGGGGACGGGCTGACCACCTAGCGTCAGCAGGCGAATGCCCGTGTGGGTGTACTCGATGATGCTCCGAGCCTCATTGTCTGCCACGTCCATGAGGATGGCTTCGGCATAGAGTTTATCGACGACCTCGTTCTCCTGGCAGAGCTGAATATCAATGATATCCTCCTCGACGAGGGCACGCGCCTTCGCTAGCGTCGCTTCGTCGAAGCCCTCTAGCACCTGCAGTCCGCGCTCGGGTCGAGCGATCACAGCCCCGAGGGCAATAGCAATGGGAATGCCGATCATACCCGTACCTGGGATGCCGACGCCCATGGCGTTCTTGATCATGTTCGCACTTAGGCGTACTGTGATCTGGCTGACACGGGCAGGGAGGATGCTCGCGGCGTATGCGACACCGAGAGCGATAGAGGCAGGCTCGGTACATCCCGTAGCTGGGACGACCTCGCGCCTAATGAGTGCGTCAATGCGCTGGAGTAATGTAGAGTCCATAGATCTCTATAGTTTGAGAGGTGGCAGGTGAAAGGTGGTTAAAGTGGCGACTCAGAGTGCAACGCCCTTTGACATCATCGCATAACTTCGCCTTAGACCCATGGGAAAATAACTAACCCGAGTACAGCCGCGACTGCCAGCACCAGCAGAGGACTACGGCGGTAGCGATAGACCGCCACGAAGCCCAGAGCGAAGAGCGCCACGCTAATGCCGAAGTGCAGAGGAGAGGTAAGGGGAGAGCCGAAATTATCCTCAGTCATCAGCCCTATAGCTGCCGCAGCTATTAGCCCCACGATGGCAGGGCGCAAGCCTGCGAAAACGGACTTGACTAAGGGACGCTCACGGTAGCGTAGCAAGATTGCCCCGAGGGCAACCATCAGCACAAAGGGAAGCCAGATCACCGACAGAGATGCCACGAGTGCTCCGAGGATGCCGAGAGCAGGCGGGTAGCCCTCTGCCACCACGGCAGTATAGCCCACGTAGGTAGCGGCATTGATCCCAATAGGTCCGGGGGTCATCTGACTGATGGCGACGATATCGGTAAACTCCTGGGCAGTCAGCCACCCTTCGCGGGTAACCACCTCCGCCTGTATGAGGGAGAGCATCGCATAGCCTCCACCGAAGTTCACAATGCCGATCTTGCTAAAGACGAGAAAGAGCTTGAGGAATATCATGCCTGCCGATGCTTGGTGTATAGTCCATAGAGCAAGCCCAAGGCGCCTGCTAGTAGGATGATGTAGATAGGAGAGATGCCCAGCAAGGCTATTAGCCCCGCAGAGACGACGGGTATCCATATGGTCTGCCAGGAGAGCTTCGCCGAGCGCGCCATCGTGAAGACAGGAGCAGCGATGAGAGCTACTGCTACAGGGCGAACAGCTCGGAAGGCATATTCGACCCACACGTTGTCTCGCATCGTGCGGAAGAACATGGCGATCGTGAGGATCACCAGCACAGAGGGAAGGATATTGGCAAGCGTTGCCACGATAGCCGCGCGAAGACCGCCGAGGCGATGCCCGATATGGCTACTCATATTCACGGCGAAGACACCCGGGGCAGTCTGCGCTACAGCGAGGACGTCTAGAAACTCCTCGCGCGTCAGCCATCCCTTGCGCTCTACCACCTCATGCTCCATCATGGGGATCATGGCATACCCACCCCCTATCGTGCCGATGCCGATACGGAAGAAGATGCCGAAAAGCGAAGCATTGAGACCCATAATGCTAGTGGGGTAAGGGTGTAACGTCGAGAGAGAAGGCAAGCGAAGCGATGCACGCTCTGCGCCTCCTCAGATAGAGACTAAGAGCCGTGCGCCGACTGTGCCCACTCGGGCAACGCCGGAGCTGGTGCATGATCGACGAGTGGCAGAGTAACGGGCTCGGGAGCAAGCGGGCTAAGACGAGGCTCGTGGTCTCCACCTTCGTGAGAGGTCATCGCAGCAATGCGCTCCGAGAGCTCGGGGATACGACCTGCGAAGAGATAGCGTGAGCTAAAGTAAGCATCACGACTAAGGCGGTGCTTGATGATACCGCGACTATTCGTGCTGTGCATGATGACGAGGTCATCATCGATACGGTCTACGACGAGCGCGACATGCCCGACGCGACGGCTAGAGGCATTGCGCCCCTTGAAGAAGACTAGGTCACCAGGCTGTGGTTCCTTCACCTGATCGGTGAATGTGCTGAGAGCTGATGAGCTACGAGGGATACTAATCCCTACACGGCTAAAGATATAGCTGACATAGCCCGAGCAGTCGAGTGGCCAGGGAGCAATGCCTCCTGTACGATAGGGCTTGCCCAGGAGCTTCTCGCCATGACGGATAGCACCTGCTACGACATCATCGAGTGCCGAGAGCTTTGCTTCGGAGATCGGGGTAGTAAGGGTTGTCTGAGTGGTTGCCTTGCGCTTGCGACGCTTACGACGAGCTGCATCACTATCCACGATGCACCCGAGGAGAAGGGCTATAATGAGGGTCCAGCGTACGAAGCGCAGACCTATATATCGGATATCTTGCTTAGGTTCCATACGGCAAACTTACTCATTTTCGCACACATGAGCAAACCAGAACCCAACTAATCATGGCTCAAGCCCTCGATCCGAATAGAGTATTCACCGCCTCCACGCCCGAGGGGCAGGGTGCCCTTTCGGCTCAGAGACGACAGCAAAGCAGGCAGACCGAGGTCACCCATCTAGGGTGCGCTCGGTCTGCCTGCCTTGTATATTAGGAGATGAGAGACGCGCCACTCCCTCGACAGACTGCTACCAGACAATCAAGGGTGTGACGGCGTAGGCACGAGATCTCGCCTAGCGATTGTATTCCTTAGCGATACGCACGACAGTCTGCCCCACGAAGACGTCCTCCGTAGGATCACCGATAGCACTAAAACGCCAGTCATCACCCTGACGACTAAGCTTGCCTAGGATCATCGCACGACGTCCAGCATACTGGGGCATCGCTGCCACGTTGTAGCTCGCGAAGACCTCACGCACACGCTGAGGCGTACCCTCAAACATGCGAATGGCAGCATAAGGCACCTGTGAGAAATCCTCTTCGCCACAGATATTGAGGAAGAAGAAGATCTGATGCACCTGTGGGTCGAGACGCGTGAGGTCTACGGTCACGATCTCATTATCGAGACCATCATCGATACCGCCATCGTCACCCTTGAGGTCGTCGCCTGTATGACGCAGAGCTCCGTCATTGGTCACGAGTTTACCCTTAGGCAAGCCGAATTGGCTCAGTCCTTCCTCACGATAGAGGGGCGAATAGATGTGATCACATAGGTTGCCTTCGCCGTCGAGCAGGACACAGCTCAGGTCAATATCTACGTCTACTTGGCTCTTGATGAGACCGAAGAAATGTTTCTTGACGATCGCACCCCAGTTACACCCGACGCAGAACTCTGTAAGTTTACTCCCCGACTTCTCCAGGCTAACCTGATCGCCTCTAGTTAGATTGATTGCCATTGTGCTAGTAATTTTTTAGTCTTGTTGCTTATGCTTACCCGCAGGACGCATTAATTATCGCCCTGCACCAAGCAAAGATAAACATTCTTTGTCATCCAACGCGCAAGAGTTGAAGAATGTAAACGACATCTTTACTCCCAATCGCATTATCCGAAAGGAGCGAGTCACAGTACATCAGCTGTATACCAAGGTTTGGAATATGTATACCAAGCCCTGGTATTTATATACCAAGCTTTGGTTTATATATCCCAAGCCTTGGTATACACATGAGATAAAGCTATTCGGAGCTTTGCCCCTCAGAGGGCTTGACATCGGGAGCTAGACGTTGTATCTTTGCACGCAGAGCGTCATCCCTATAGCGAATGACACTCCGACGTTAAACCTAAATAACACACCAGTATGGCACATTACATGATGCAAGAGATGCCCGACATGGAGGGCAATGGCAAGCGCACGAAGTATCCCAAAATGCTCATCCATGAGCAGATCGACCTCAGACGTCTCGCCGAAGAGATCGCAGACGGCACGACCTTCGGCATCGGCGAAATCGAGGGAATCATCTGCACCCTCACGCACAAGGTCGCCAGCTACATGGCATGGGGTTACTCCGTGCGCATCAATGGCCTGGGAGCATTCACGCCCTCCCTGGGTCTCAAACCTGGCGTCGAGCGAGAGACTTCGGATGGTAAGCGGCGCAATGCGGTGAGCATCGCAGTGGATCGGATCAACTTCCGCGCAGACAGAGAGTTCGTCCGCCAGACGGCAAAGCAATGCAAGCTCGAGCGAACAGAGCGAAAGCAATACACTTCGCCGAGGACAGGACAAAGCGAACGGCTTACGCTAGCCATCCAGCACATTCAGGCGCACGGCAGCATGACCCTCTCCGAATACGTAGGACTGACGGGGCTCTCCCGTACCAGTGGGGCGCGAGAGCTCATCAGGCTACGCGATGCGGGCAAACTCTCCACCCGCGGGAGCGGTACACACAGCGCCTATATCCTGCCCGAGACAGGGGCATGAGACTAGGAGATTTTCGTTCCCCGATGAGCCTTCCCGCTCATCGGGGAACGTCTTTATATTGTGCGCTGTGAGCGCATTCTATCGTACTGAAAATAATACTACCTTTGTGGCTTCATTTTTCGCCCTTGAGGGGATCCCCCGAAGGGATGAGCGTGAAAACGTCCATTATTATAAGACCCACAAGACAATGAAAGCTCTCAAAAAGCGCATCCTACAGGATGGGAAATGCTTCCCCGGAGGCATCCTCAAAGTAGACAACTTCATCAATCATCAGATGGACCCTATCCTGATGAAGTCGATGGCGGTAGAGTTCGTGCGCCGATTCGCAAGCACCAGCATCAACAAGATCCTAACCATCGAGGCAAGCGGCATCGCCCCTGCTATCATGGTGGGCTATCTCCTAGAGCTACCCGTAGTCTTCGCCAAGAAGAAAAAGCCCAGCACCATGCAGGGCATGATCTCCACCACCGTACATTCCTTTACCAAAGACCGCTCCTATGACGTCTGCGTCAGCTCCGAGTATCTGCACGAGGGCGACAAGGTACTATTCATCGACGACTTCCTAGCCAATGGCAACGCTGCACGTGGCGTCATGGATCTCGTGCGACAGGCAGGAGCAGAGCTCGTCGGTATGGGCTTCCTCATCGAGAAATCATTCCAGGACGGAGGCGAATATCTACGTCAGCAAGGTGTACATGTAGAGTCGCTCGCCATCATCGAGAGCCTCGACGACTGCGAGATCAAGATCAAAGAAGACTAACCCCCACCCCACGTCATCTATCATCCACTACTAATTATGAATAACCAAACGTCTCAGATAGCCACGCCTACAGGGCTTATCTATGGACTAGAAGATCGTCCACCACTCAAGGACACCATCTTCGCTGCACTGCAGCACCTGCTCGCCATCTTCGTCGCCATCATCACCCCACCGCTGATCATCGCAGGAGCTATCGGGTGCGACATCGAGACGACAGGCTTCCTCGTCTCCATGGCACTCTTTGCCTCCGGTATCTCTACCTTCGTTCAGTGCCGTAAGATCGGACCTGTCGGCTGCGGACTGCTCTGCATTCAGGGGACGAGCTTCTCTTTCATCGGTCCGATCATCTCTGCAGGTCTTGCCGCAGGTGGGGGTATCCTCGGTCTGCCCGTGATCTTCGGAGCAACGATCGCCGCCTCATCGGTGGAGATGTTCATCAGTCGTATCCTCAAGTACACGCGTCAGATCATCACGCCTCTAGTATCGGGTGTAGTGGTGACGCTCATCGGGATGAGCCTCATCAAGGTAGGCATCATCGCCTGCGGTGGCGGACATGGTGCGATAGCAGATGGCACGTTCGGCTCTCTGCGCAACGTCGGCGTAGCTGCCCTCGTACTGGTGATGATCATTTTCTTCAACCGCAGTGGCAATCGTTACCTCCGCATGAGTTCGATCGTGCTGGGGCTGATCGTCGGCTACGCTGTGTCGTGGTACATGGGCATGGTCAATTTCGACAGCATCCAGAGCTATGGGGGTTTCAACATCCCACAGCCCTTCAAGTATGGCATTAGCTTCGACGTCTCGGCGATTATCTCACTCGGGCTGGTGTACCTCATCACGGCTATCGAAGCATATGGAGATATCACTGCCAATTCACTCATCTCAGGCGAACCTGTCGAAGGTGAGAAGTTCACCAAGCGCGCCTCGGGTGGTATCCTCGCCGATGGTTTCAACTCTGCCTTGGCAGGCGTATTTAACTCCTTCCCGAACTCTATCTTCGCTCAGAATAACGGGATGATCCAGCTCACAGGCGTGGCAAGCCGTTATGTCGGCTACTTCATCGCAGGAGCACTCATCCTCCTGGGGCTATTCCCTGCCGTAGGGCTTGTATTCTCACTCATGCCCGAGCCTGTGCTAGGCGGAGCGACGCTCCTCATGTTCGGCACTGTGGCAGCCGCTGGTATCCGCATCATCGCCTCACAGCATATCGACCGCAAGGCTACGCTCGTCATGGCACTCGGATTCTCTTTCGGTCTTAGCGTCGAGCTCGTGCCAGAGATCCTCGCTCAGCTCCCCGATACACTGCGCAATATCTTCTCCTCTGGCATCACCACAGGAGGACTGACGGCGATCCTCGCCAACCTCCTCATCCGTATCAAGGAATAGGCATCTCGCCCTAGACCTAATATATAGCAGCCTTCCCCCAAGGTGCCCCATAGCGGAGGCATACCTTGGGGGAAGGCTGCTATATGCAGGGATGTGAAGTGCGCGATCAATCAAGAAGATAATAAGGTTTGATAAAAAGCGTTACCTTTGCAGGCTGTTAGCCCAGACCTTAGGCAATGAAGCCTTAGCTCGGGCGACGCAAACCAAGATAAATGAATAAGACAAGTCTCTGGCGTTATTACCTAGACGCCTTCCGCTTAAGATACTTCGACTTCACAGGACGCGCCCGTCGTAGAGAGTATTGGGGCTTTGTCCTCTTTGACTCTATCGTCTCGCTGGTACTCCTTATACTGGGCTTCCTCATCTTCTTCCCTTCGGAGCTGGGTGAGGCAGGTGATCCTATCGGTGGGCTCATCAACCTCATGATGTCCACCTTCCTTATCTGTAGCCTTGCGATGGTCTATGGCTTGCTGACGTTGCCTGCCCGTATGGCGATCGCCGTGCGACGGCTACACGACACAGGACGCAGTGGCTGGTGGATCTTCGGCTATTATCTATGGTCTGCCATAGGCACTACTATACTAAATATGGTCGCGCTACGCTCTAGCTCGATCGGCACTATAGAGACGATCCAGCTCATATCCTCCCTCATCAGCCTCGTCGGTGCAGTGACGATCCTCATCTTCCTGCTACGAGACAGCTCCCGCGAAGTCAATGCATGGGGAGAAAGCCCCAAATATCACCACCGCGAGGAGGAAAACTCTGCCCAGTAGCTCTGCAAAAGTTTCTGGTGGGTACGAAGTGCACAGATTGGCGAAATTTATGTACTTTTGTGCCCTAAGATAGAGGCCGGTGGCTCTGTCGAAGCTCTCTAACTCAGAGCCTGAGCCACGGACAAACTAGAATTGTATGAAACTACTACAGCAGAGATTATCTCAGTATACGGAGCCACAGCGGGCTCAGGCAGCAGGTATCTACCCATACTTTCGCAAGATCGAGAGTGATCAGGATACCTCGGTAGTCATCGACGGCAGACGTGTCGTCATGTTTGGCTCTAACGCCTATCTAGGACTCACCAACCACCCTAAGGTCAAGCAGGCCGCTATCGAAGCGACCGAGAAGTATGGCACGGGATGCGCTGGTAGTCGCTTCCTCAACGGGACGCTAGACATCCACCTCGAGCTAGAGAAGCAGCTAGCAGCCTTCGTAGGCAAGGAAGATGCGATCATCTTCTCCACAGGCTTCCAGGTCAATCTCGGCGTCATCTCCTGTCTCACTGGTCGCGAAGACTATATCATCTGGGACTCGCTAGACCACGCCTCCATCATCGAGGGTATTCGCCTCGGTATGGGCAAGAGCCTTAAGTATCGTCACAATGATATGCAGGCACTCGAGCGTCGCCTCAAGTCCTGTGACCCCGACAAACTAAAGCTCATCGTCGTCGATGGCGTATTCTCCATGGAGGGCGACCTATGTAATCTTCCCGAGATCGTTCGCCTAGCGAAGAAGTACAATGCTGCCGTCATGGTAGACGAAGCCCACGGTATCGGTGTGATGGGACGCAACGGACGTGGCGTCTGCGACTACTTCGGTCTGACGAAGGACGTAGACCTTATCATGGGTACGTTCAGCAAGAGCTTCGCCTCTATCGGTGGCTTCATCGCGGGCGATGCTGTACTGATCAACTACCTCCGTCACCACGCTCGTTCGTACATCTTCAGTGCTAGTGCTACACCAGCGGCTACAGCTGCTGCACAGGCTTCGCTTCAGATCATGATCGACGAACCAGAGCGCGTAACGCAGCTCATGGAGAAGACTGAATACTGCCTCGATCACTTCCGTCGCCTCGGCTTCGAGATCGGCAATACGTCTACGCCTATCATTCCTCTGTACGTGCGCAACAACGAACTGACGTTCCTCATCACAGCAGAGCTATTCGAGGAAGGCGTCTTCGTCAATCCCGTCGTGTCGCCTGCCGTAGCTCCCGAGGATACACTCATCCGTTTCTCTCTGATGAGTACCCATACATATGAGCAGCTAGACTTCGGTATCGAGAAGATCCACAAGGTGTTCCAGCGTCACGGGCTAGTACCCTAGCGGAGCCCCCTCCCATAAGGCAACAAGCCAAAGCGAGAGACATACACCGACCCTACAGATATGGGCGTGTATGTCTCTCGTGCATATATGAACATCTGAGGGCTACAGAGCGTTATACCCCTAGAGATAAACAATTAAACTGCTATATACAATATGAGCAAATCAAACATAGGCCTCATAGGGCTAGCCGTGATGGGTGAAAATCTCGCCCTCAATATGGAACGCAATGGCTTCACCGTCTCGGTATATAATCGTGCCGAAGGTGCAGAGGCACAGGTCGTCGAGCGATTCGTTACAGGTCGTGGCGCAGGCAAGCGTTTTCATGGCTTCACAGACCTTGAGGCATTCGTCGCCAGCATAGAGCGTCCCCGCAAGATCATGATGATGATCCGTGCGGGCAAGCCCGTAGACCTCGTTATCGATGGTCTACTACCTTACCTCGAGCCAGGAGATATCGTCATCGACGGGGGCAACTCAAACTGGGAAGACAGCGAACGTCGCGAAGCCTACCTGCGTGAGCGTGGCATCTACTTCGTCGGTGCTGGTATCTCGGGAGGCGAAGAAGGCGCGCTCAATGGTCCCTCCATCATGCCCGGTGGTGCGCCCGAAGCTTGGAGCCACATCGAGCCTATCTTTACCCGCATCGCAGCCCGTGCCGAGGATGGCACGCCTTGCTGCTCATGGGTAGGCGGTGGCGGATCTGGTCACTTTGTCAAGATGGTACACAATGGTATTGAGTACGGAGACATGCAGCTCATCAGCGAAGCCTACTGGCAGATGAAGCATCTCGGCAAACTATCGAACGACGAGATGTCTGCCGTCTTCACCCAGTGGAATGAAGGCAAACTCGGGAGCTACCTCATCGAGATCAGTGCCCAGATCCTGGCACATCGCGAGCCCAATGGCAATCACCTCATCGACTCCATCCTAGACACCGCTGGTCAGAAGGGTACGGGCAAGTGGAGCGTCATCAACTCTCTAGAGTATGGCACGCCCCTCAACCTCATCGCCTCTGCCGTCTACGAACGTAGCCTCTCGGCAAGCAAGGATCTGCGCGTCCGCGCCAGCGAAGTATTTAGCCTCGACCACAGCGAAGGCGAATCGCTTGCTGGTGGTCTAGATGCCCTCATGCAGTGTCTCTATGCTTCTAAGCTCGTGAGCTATGCGCAGGGCTTCGTCCTCATGCAGCAAGCATCGCGCGAACGTGGATGGGGGCTTGACCTCGCTTCGGTAGCACGTCTCTGGCGTGCAGGCTGCATCATCCGCTCACGCTTCCTCGGCAAGATCTCGGAGGCATACGAGCGTAATGCGGATCTCGAGCACCTACTTTTCGACCCATATTTTAGTGGAGAGATCGCTGCTGCCCTGCTTGCATGGAAGCAGACGGTAGCTCGTGCCCTCGTCGCCGAATACCCAGTACCTGCTTTCAGCTCAGCGCTCAACTATTTCTACTCGCTTGCGAGCCGTCAGCTCCCTGCCAATATGCTACAGGCACAGCGCGACTTCTTCGGTGCACATACGTTTGAACGCACGGACACGCCCCGCGGAGTATTCCATCACGAGAACTGGACAGGTCTCGGAGGCTCTACCTCCTCTACGACCTACAGCGCGTAAGCACGCACAGCCAGGCAAATAGCCAAACTAAGCGCGATCGTCGCATAGCCCTCGGGTTATGCGGCGATCGCGCTTAGTTTATTCCTCTAAAGCGACTCAACTTAAGTCGCCTCGGCGACTTACAGTAAGTCCCGAGGACGACTTACTGTAAGTCACCCCAGCGATAAACATTAAGTCATCGCGGACGTGGAGCGCACAGCGTCATTCCTTACACGAGTATCCACAGCCTAACGGCAGAGCACCCGCCCTAGACCTCCATCAGTCTAGGGCGGGTGCTCCCGTTATTGATCGGCTTAGCCTGGCTAACGCTTCTCGATGCGCACGACCTCGATACCCGTAGGCTGATGCACACGCACGAAATAAACACCCGCAGGCAATGTGCCGAGGCTCATCGTATGAGCTGACGCGCCTGAGACAACCTCACGTAGCACAGTGGCTCCCGAGGTAGAGATCACCTCGATGCGCTCAAGGCTCGTACCCTCGACGGTGATGCGATCGGTCGTAGGATTAGGGAATGCACGCACGGCTACAGCAGGCGTTACATCTAGAGCGGACGTCGTCGAGGCCTCTGTATAGAGGAAGTGAATACGCTCGAGCGTCGCACGCCAGATATCCACACGCTCCTCACCTACGAGATAGTCGATATGCATGCGGTAGTAATGTCCATCCTTCAGCTCTAGGGTCGAGAGATCGATAGCCACACGAGACGCCAGGCGAGCGTTCGTCTGATTTTGGCGAATCGTCAGCGCAGGTGTCTCCCCGATAATGATCTCCTTGCCGTCTGCTACATCGACGAGACGATAGCGGAGTTTGCCAGAGAAGTCGCTTGAGCCAGAGTTACGCACCGTCGTCGCGACACTGATCGTCTTACCCGAGAAATCGGCTTTGCTTAGGCGACTTGTCGCTATAAGCTTAGACCCCTCATATAGACCTAGCCCCTCATAGACTAGAGGAGTAGCTCCCTCCGTCGCACGCACGTTGATCTTGTAGACACCATGTGGATTCGATACGGGGTAATACTTATAGACAGGCTTCGTAGCACTGCTCGAGGTATTCGTGCGGAAGAAGAAGCTTACGGTATATTCACCGGGGAGTAGCTCCTTGGTCGCAGTATTGTTGTACACGACGAGACGCTCTGCATCTGCCGCGGGATATACCTCGGGGATGCTATAGTAGACACTGTCGATCGTCCCATGCTTCACCGAGGAGAAGGCTATACCGAGATCACCCGCGAGCATACGGTCACTCACATTGCGCAGGTGTAGGCGGGTACTGCCCGCGATCTTCTCCCATGAACTGGTCACCTCCTCGGGTGCTTTCGTCAGCGCAAGGGCAAAGACATCACGACGCTGAAGCACCGTCACAGAGTCTCCCTCCAGTCGCACGGTGATCTCCATAGGGTTCGCCATCGTAGTCCATGATGTCTCACCCGTAGGGCGATAGACAGGACGGAGGATATATGTCCCAGCATTCAGCTGAGAGAGATCTAGTGACACGCGAAAGGGAGTAGAGTAATAGAACCCAGGCATGAGACCATCAAGACGACGCACAGTCGTGGCGGTCGTCGTCGTCAGAGGCGTGTCTCCTCCCTCAGCATAGACGGCAGCACCGATCAGCCCTCCGTAGGTCGCCGCACCAGCGTTGTACACCTTACTCATGCTAACGATGAAGGAACTCTTCTCTGCCTTCTCCTTGTCGGGAGAGAACGCTTCGTAGATACCGACCCTCATCGCTGTGGTGGTGGGGTAAGGATTCTGCACCTTGGATTTGCGAGGCGTGATGAAGATAAACTCCTGTTCACCCGTGAATCCACCAGTACCACCACCGATACCGAGGGTGCTAGGGCTCATGAAGTCGAGGAGGAAATATCCATCGCCGCGACCTCCCCAGCCCCAGTTCGTATGCAGGTAGCCATTCTCATCATAGCCATCGATCACCCATGCGTGACCGCCACCAGACCCTACTCCGGTGAGCATCAGCGGACGCTTAGCATCCAGCTCACGAATAATCGCTTGATAAAACTCGCTCCCAAGCATATCACGACGCGCCACACGGTAGGTAAAGTAGTCGAAATTCTCATTTAGAGCAGTCTCGGCATCCTCTGTGAAGGCTCCGCTCTCGTCTGGAGTGAAGTCCATCTCGACGCTGACACCAGCATCGTACATCAGCTTGGCGACAGCAGTGCCCTGCGCGTCTGTCCACGTCTTGTTACCAAGGACATCGGTCTTGTAGGTCTCACGCATATCACTCCAGGCATAGTTGGAGTCCGTGAAGTCCACGAAGAGCTCTCCATAGCCCTTATGATCGGGCGTGTAGATCTTCGATCCCTTACCCTTGAGGGGCCACTGATGGAAGTACATCAGCTGAGCCATAGCGGTAGCGACACAGCCCGTCACTGCGCGGTCCTCGCCATCCACTTTGGGACTTAGATCGTTGTAGGGTGCGCTCTGATTCCATTCCGTCTTGACGAGCGGAGCTACGACATCATTGGCATAGCTCAGCGGGCTCTGTGCCGCACGCAGAGGCGCAGCTCCCGAGGCACGTACAGCCTCCACATGCTGGGTATAGAGCCCTAGCAGAGCGCGAAGCTGAATCGGCAGGTTATTCATGTCTATCTGCCCTCGGTCAGAGTAGCCGACGACAGCCGGCAGAGCATCATCGCCCGAAACGATAACGTAGCCCGCGCGCGAAGCGTCGTTGAATACATAGTACGCAGGTGCCTCACCTGTGGCAGACGCTACCGAGAGCGAACGCAGGGACGAGGTCGTATCTACCCGCACGAAGCCTGAAGCAATGCGAGCAGCGGCGTGCCTATCAATAGGCTCTGCCGAGGCGCCTACGGCTAGCCATAGAGCAAGTATAGTGGTTATCTTTTTCATTAAATGGGATTGGGACATTCCTAATAGCACAAATATACGACTTTATCCCATAGTCCCCAACATTTAAGTTCACACAGCGCGCTCTTCCCATATCAATTCTCACATCGAAGCCGCATCACACGGAGAAGACCACTCCATAGCAGGGCAGGATATTCCACTACATGAAACAGGCGAAGCAATGCTATACAAGAAGGGAAGTTAACATAAGCCAGCTCTGTCCCAAACTTTGGGATACATATACCAAGGCTTGGAATATATAAACCAAAGCTTGGTCTATGTATACCAAGCTTTGGGACAGAGATGATGTAGCCTAAGTCGAGAGCTTGGTATATGGTGATCGTGGCTCTCGCGCACGCATGCACGTTCGCGCGCTTTAGCTATGTCGCCTGGGGGGAAGGCATTCAGCCGAGTGAAGCGAGCTAATTGCACAGTAGTGCGCGCAGTAAGTCAAGATTTTTTTCTGCAAATAGGGTGTTGGTATGGAGATAATTCCTAATTTTGCGGGTAGTTAGTAGTGCTAGGGGTGTCCTCTAGCCTGTGTAATAATTATTTCAAAAAGCGGAAGACTATGAACCTATCGCACATTGAGCATTTAGGTATTGCAGTTAAGAGCATCGAGGAGTCGCTCCCTTACTATGAGGGTGTCCTTGGTCTCAAGTGTTACAACATCGAGGTAGTCGAAGATCAGAAGGTCAAGACTGCTTTCTTTATGGTCGGACAGACCAAGATCGAGCTTCTCGAAGCTACTAGCCCCGAGAGCACTATCGCCAAGTTCATCGAAAACAAGGGCGAGGGTATCCACCACATCGCTTTCGCTGTGCCTAGCGCCTCCGAAGCTCTTCGCGAGGTAGAAGAAAAGGGCGTACGCCTCATCGACAAGGATTCACGTCCTGGAGCCGAAGGCATGATGATCGGCTTCCTGCATCCTAAGAGCACTCTCGGCGTCCTAACCGAGTTTTGCAGCAAGGACAAGTAGTCCTATAAGATTAGAGAGACTCCCAGGCAGTACACGCTACGCCTAGCAGTCTCTCTAGTCGTTCACTGTAGACTGTAAACAAATACGAATCACATAAAGAAAATTATGAGCGTTCAGTTAGAAAAGATCAAAGAGCTAATTCAGCTACGCGCCACTGCACACATGGGTGGTGGTCAGAAAGCTATCGACAAGCAGCACGCCAAGGGCAAGTACACCGCCCGCGAGCGTATCGCTATGCTGCTCGACGAAGGTAGCTTCGAGGAGATCGACACCTTCGTTAAGCACCGCTGTGTAAACTTCGGAGCTGACAAGACCCACCACCTCGGTGATGGTGTCGTGACGGGTTATGGTACGATCGATGGCCGTCTCGTGTATGTATTCGCACAGGACTTCACTGTAGCGGCTGGTTCGCTCGGGGAAATGATGGCAAGCAAGATCATCAAGATCATGCAGCTCGCCATGCAGCAGGGTGCACCAGTGATCGGTCTGAACGACTCGGGTGGCGCACGTATTCAGGAAGGGATCAACGCTCTACAGGGCTATGGTGAGATCTTCCAGCAGAATATCCTCGCCTCTGGTGTAGTGCCTCAGATCTCTGCTATCCTCGGCCCTTGCGCCGGTGGTGCAGTGTACTCTCCAGCCCTTACGGACTTCACCGTAATGGTCAAGGGTGCTAGCTACATGTTCCTCACTGGTCCTAAGGTAGTGAAGACGGTAACGGGCGAAGATGTAACGCAGGAACAGCTCGGTGGTGCGAGCGTACACGCCAGCAAGAGCGGTGTGGCACACTTCGCAGCTGAGAACGAAGACGAGGCTATTCGCCTACTTCGTCACCTCATCAGCTTCATCCCTCAGAACAACATGGAGGATGCGCCTATCGTAGAGAACGAAGACCCCATCGATCGTGTAGAGGATATGCTCAACACCATCATCCCCGATCAGCCCAACAAGGGGTACAACATGTACGACGTGATCGGCGCCGTGGTGGACAATGGCGAGTTCCTCGAGATCCACAAGGACTATGCGAAGAACATCATCGTCGGCTTCGCTCGCTTCAATGGTCAGAGCGTAGGTATCGTAGCCAACCAGCCTCTCGTGATGGCTGGTGCACTCGACAGCAACGCTTCACGCAAGGCTGCTCGCTTCGTGCGCTTCTGTGATGCCTTCAACATTCCTCTCGTAACGCTCGTAGACGTACCAGGCTTCCTCCCAGGTACAGGTCAGGAGTACAATGGTGTGATCGTACACGGTGCTAAGCTCCTCTATGCTTACGGGGAAGCTACTGTGCCTAAGATCACCGTTACTCTGCGCAAGAGCTATGGTGGCGCTTATATCGTGATGAGCTCTAAGCACCTCCGCAGTGATGTCAACTACGCTTGGCCTAGCGCCGAGATCGCTGTGATGGGTCCAAGCGGTGCTGTAGAAGTTATCTTCGCCAAGGAGGTAGCCGCTGCAGAGAATCCCGCCGAAGCCGCTATGCAGAAGGAAGACGAATATCGCAAGGCATTCGCCAATCCATACAACGCCGCTTCGTACGGCTTCATGGACGACGTGATCGAGCCACGCAATACGCGCTTCCGCATCATCCGCGCTCTCGAGCAGCTCCGCACCAAGAAGCAGACGATCCCTGCCAAGAAGCACGACAACCTGCCTCTCTAAGGAATCTCCTGCGCTCGACCGCAAGCATATTCAGTCTATGAATAGCAAGTATTACCCTCGCCTCCTCACACTAGGGCTGTCACTAGCCCTAGTGGAGGTCGGCGTAGCGCAGACCAGTCGCTCTGCCGCACTAGCCGCTGCTGACCCCTCGGGGTTAGCCATGACGGTGACGGCAGTATCGGTCGTCTTCACTGCGCTAATACTACTCTCTGTGATCTTCACGCTCCTCGGACGACTGATGCAGCGTCTAGCAGAGAAGCCCGAGACCGCACCGCAGTCTCATACTGAATATCGCCCTGCATCTGCTCCTACATCTAGCGGAACACCCTCGAGCGAAGCTATGGTAGCCATAGCCCTCGCCCTCGAGACCGCCAGAGGAACATCATGCACGGACGAGGTGGCACTCGCTATCTCGATGGCACTGCACGCCTACGCCAGCGATCAGCACGACATGGAGAGCTATCGTCTGACATTCAGACGTAGCCCCTCACAGTGGAGTGCTCGTGCGCTTGGGATGAGACCGCAGCTGCCCTCTAGATATTAATCCCAGCAATTCGACAGAAACAAATGAATAAGGAAGTCTTCGCCGCCATCGCCTATGCACTGCACGAAGAGCTCGGTAAGCACATGCACGACCAGGAGTCGTTCGTGCTGACGATCAAGCGTACACCATCGGCATGGAGTCACAAACTACAGACCCTGCGCACAGCTCCACGCTAGTGCGTCGCCTAACCCCAATCATCTAATCATATTCAGAGTATTCACAGCATTATGAAAGAGTATAAGTATAGCATCAATGGCAACGAGTATAGCGTAGCCATCATCGATATCGACGGCACGACTGCCGCAGTAGAGGTCAATGGTACGTCTTACAAGGTAGATATCCTCTCTGAAGGTCTGCCTACTCCCGCTCCACGTCCTGCAGCCAAGCCCGCAGCAGCTCCAGCACCTGCCCCTGCTCCTGTAGCAGCAGCACCCGCTCCTGCGCCAGCACCCGCTCCTGCGCCAGCACCTGCCGCTGGTGGCACTGGCAAGCCCGTCCTCTCACCCCTGCCTGGCGTGATCCTCGACCTCAAGGTCAATGTAGGTGACGCAGTCAAGGCTGGTCAGACGGTGGCTATCCTCGAAGCCATGAAGATGGAGAACAATATCAACGCTGAGCATGACGGCGTCGTGACCGCCATCAAGGTCGCCAAGGGTGATAGCATCCTCGAAGGCTCAGAGATCCTCCTCATCGGCTAATAAACTAGGCTCACTATGCTGGGTTTCGGAGGTTTCTTGCTCGAGAACCTAGAGAAGTTTATGTCCTCGACGGGCTTTGCGAATGCCATTCCTGAGCATTTCGCAATGCTCGCCATCGGGATACTCTTCATCTTCCTCGCAGTCAAGTACGAATTCGAGCCCCTACTGCTCATCCCTATCGGGTTCGGGATGCTCATCGGCAACATTCCCTTCGTCGAAGGTTTTTCTATCGGGATCTACGAAGAAGGGTCTGTGCTGAGCATCCTCTACCAGGGCGTTCGCCAGGGCTGGTATCCTCCGTTGATCTTCCTCGGTATCGGGGCGATGACGGACTTCTCAGCACTGATCTCGAACCCCAAGCTTATGCTCATCGGAGCAGCGGCACAGGTAGGGATCTTCGCAGCATATATAGCCGCACTGCAGTTAGGGTTCGACCCCGCTCAGGCAGGCGCTATCGGTATCATCGGTGGCGCAGATGGTCCTACGGCCATCTTCCTCTCGTCCAAGCTCGCGCCTCACCTTATGGGGGCGATCGCTGTCTCGGCTTACTCATATATGGCGCTGGTGCCTATCATCCAGCCCCCATTCATGAGACTACTGACGACGAAGCAGGAACGTCTGATCCGCATGAAGCGTCCCCGTCAGGTATCCTCGACGGAGAAAATCATCTTCCCCATCGCGGGACTTCTGCTCACCTGTATCCTCGTTCCCCCTGCCCTTCCACTACTCGGTATGCTTTTCTTTGGCAACTTGCTTAAGGAGAGCGGCGTCACCAAGCGCCTTGCCGACACAGCCAAGGGACCACTCATCGATGTGATCACGATCCTGCTGGGTGTAACCGTAGGTGCCTCTACACAGGCGACGGTCTTCCTCACGGGCGACTCGATCAAGATCTTTGCTCTCGGAGCATTCTCTTTCGTCGTCGCGACGATCATGGGAATCTGCTTCGTCAAGATCTTCAACCTATTCCTCAGCAAGGACAACAAGATCAATCCGCTCATCGGCAACGCCGGCGTATCGGCAGTACCCGACTCTGCACGCATCTCACAGGTCGTAGGTCTAGAGTATGACCCGACGAACTATCTTCTGATGCATGCCATGGGACCCAACGTCTCAGGTGTCATCGGCTCTGCCGTAGCTGCGGGTATCATCTTGAGCTTCCTAGCGTAGTCTCTTACAGCACTATATTGCATTCGCCTGCCTCAGCAACGCCATGTTTGGGTTGCAGAAGCAGGCGAACTTGCACCATAGCGGTAGGTAAATTTACATTCCCCAACAGAAACAAAACCTCACGCTAGCATTTGTGTCGTATACTCTGATACTTTTTTGTATCTTTGCCGAGCTGTGTAAAGCAATCCGCTTCGACACTGCACAAGGAAGAGATAGATGAACAAAACAGCGATCTGGGGCATAGTCGTCACCATGCTTCTCGTTATTCTGATCTTGACAGGGCTACAATTTGTCTACTACAGACACGTCGTCGGCCTACGCAAAGAGCAGACGCGCCAGCTCACGAAGAATGCTCTCTCGGATGTAGGGCATGATCTTGAGCTGAGAGAGCTAGTGCGTTACATCAATGAGCAGCTGAGTTTACCCCGTGGTGCTGAGTCCCCTATGACCAGCACGCTCTACCAGATCTCACAGCGAGGCAAAGAGCTTTCAGATCCTGGGGTTGGTTTTTTTCACTACGGAGATCGTCTCGAGGTGCCGTCTGTACAAGACCTGCATGTCGACACACTTGCCATCAGCGACCAGATGCTCCGAGCATTCTTCTCTGACCGCAAGTCTCTGGATGAGTATGTCCTGCACAATCTCTACCGAGTATATGAGCACGACAGCATCCCCCAGCTTGTCAATCCTCGCTACCTACAGGATCGCGTTCGCTACCGCCTCGATCACAAGGGTGTCACCGAGGCTTACTCTCTAGCTCTATGCGATGCTAGCGGGCGTATCCTCTACGAGTATACTCAGCCAGGCATGCTCCGCAAAGGGCACACTGCAGAGGACATCGTGATGCATCGCCTCTTCGTCAACCCAGACAACCCCAATAAGCTTACGCCGTACCTTCGCCTCACGCTAGACTTCAGCGCTAGCCAAGCCGAGATGCTCAACTTTGCTTTACCAGGCATGGTCTTGACGATCTTCGTCCTTATCCTCGGGATATTCTCGACGGTGATGCTCGTACGTAGCGAATCTTTCCGCACACTCAAGGTCAGCTTCGTCAACAACATGACCCACGAGCTCAAGACCCCAGTAAGCTCGATCATCCTAGCCTCCCAGATGCTCCGCTCCAAGCAGGCACTGGATAGCCCAGGGTCTAGAGGAAGATATATCAACATCATCGACATGGAGTCTCAGCGTCTGAAAATGCTTATAGACAAGGTGCTCCAGATATCGCTCTTCGATGGTAAGATCCGAGAGATCGCACTCTCAGAGCTTGACGTCAATGAGATCCTCCTACATGCAGCAGAGGTGTACTCTGCCCATGCAGAGGAGCGTCAGGGCACACTAGACCTAGGTCTAGAAGCCGACAACACGTGGGTAATGGCGAACAGCACCCACCTGACGAATATCCTCTTCAACCTCCTTGACAATGCCGTCAAGTACAGCTCGCCAGAGCGCGCCCTGTTTCTCGGGATCTACACGCGCAATGTCGATGGACAGCTCGAGATACGTATCGAGGACAATGGCATCGGGATTCCCCGAGATAGCCTAAAACGAGTTTTCGAACGTTACTATAGAGTACCGACGGGCTACCGCCACGATGTCAAGGGCTTCGGCCTCGGGCTATCATACGTGCAGTCGGTCGTACATGAGTTCAAGGGTCATATCTCTGCAGAGCAACGCACGCCTGAAGGTACGATCATGGTCATCCGCCTCCCGATACTCACACAGGAGGGATAAGTGAGGCAAAAGAAAATGGAAGTATAACAACTAACAACTATAAACAATGAGCAAAAAGCTAACAGTGCTCCTCTGTGAGGACGACGAGAACCTAGGCAACATCCTTGTCGAGCTGCTCGAGACGAATGGCTTTGCAGTAAGTCACTTCGCAGATGGACAAGCTGGCTGGCAGGCATTCCTTAAGGGAGGATTTGACCTCTGCCTCCTAGACGTGATGATGCCTGTCAAGGATGGCATCAGTCTTGCCAAGGAAATTCGCAAGGTCAATCCCGACATCCCCATCATCTTCCTTACGGCAATGGGTATGCGCGAGAACATCCTAGAGGGATTCCATGCTGGTGCTGACGACTATATTACCAAGCCCTTCAGCATGGAGGAGCTTATGCTTCGCCTTGAGGCTATCCTAAGACGTACTGGCAAGCTCGAGCGCGAGTCGGGTGGTCAGCAGGAGATCTACCACATCGGGCGTTACACGTTCAATACTACGGCACAGACCCTCACCATCGACGACAACGTACAGCGCATGACGACCAAGGAGACAGAGCTTCTCTCACTCCTTTGCCAGTTCGCCAACAACACGCTCGAGCGCTCTCACGCCCTCAGCGTGATCTGGGGTATCACCGAGCAGTACGTAGATCCCGAGCACGCTTTCTCACAGCGCAGCATGGATGTCTACGTGACCAAGCTTCGCCGTATGCTCCGCCTCGATCCCGATGTAGAGATCAAGAACGTGCACGGTCGCGGCTACAAGCTCGTCATCCCCTCAACGCAGGTAATGCGCTAAGGCACGCCCCGTTGTCCAATCAATCGGCACGCCCCGCAGGATTCGATGAATGAATCCTGCGGGGCGTCCTGTTCTTTAGCCCTACGAGACACATCTCGAGGGTATTGCCAGATACGGATAATATGGCTACCTTTGTGCCTACAAATGGGGGAGGACGCTAATCTCTAGCACCTCACACAGACCCCGATCGGTCCTATAGCTCAGTCGGTTAGAGCACCTGACTCATAATCAGGGAGTCCTTGGTTCAAGCCCAAGTGGGACCACAGACCTAAAGCATTCGGCGTATCTCTCTGAGGTAGGCCGAATGCTTTTTCTATATCAGTCGAGGATCGAGGCAGAGCCAAGGGCAAACACGGCAGTCTGCTTAGGCAGATCTTCCTCGAGAGACCCTGCCAAGGAAACACCCCTACCGCGAGAAGAGAAAAGACACCAATGCCCGAGCACTTCTTCAGTTCACGTCGTGGTCTGTACAGATCACGACGTGAATTATACAGACCACGACGTGGTTTATACAGAGCACGACGTGAACTGGAGAAGTCTTCCTCGAAGCGTCCCTAGACACTTCCTCGATGTGTCCCCCGAGTGCCTACTGAAGTCTCCCCCGACACTTCAGTAGACACTCGGGGGACACATCAATAGGGAGACGAGGGAGACCCCAATAGAGAGGCGAGCCGCACCGCCATAGTCAGACCTTACTATTGCCCCGATACTCCCGCAGTCAGTTACCTAGAGAGCACAGGTGACAGTCATAGAGACGACGGAGGGCATCGCCGTGAAGGGCGATCAGCCAGACGGCAGATAAGCCTGCCGGAGCTATCCGTTTGATGTTTTGCGCTTTCATATCTTACATAGCATCGGAGCGCTGGGCGCAGTTAGGGGTAATATCCTTATCTTTGCAATGTATGGCAACTCGATATTTCTTCAGCGCTTGGCTTATGATCGCCCTCCTTGGGCTAAGCTCTTGCAGCGCATCGACCAGTAGCAAGCAGGTCTCCGATGGACAGGCTGGCGTCTCCGTGCCTGCCCACCTCCATGACATTGATGAGCGTAGAGACTATATCGTACAGCACTATTGGGACACGATCGACCTGCGGGACAGCGTACTGCTGCAAGACAATAGCGGAAGGCTGGAGGCACTATTCATCGACTACTTTGGGCTTATCTCCACGATGGATGACGAGGCTCTAGCCAAGGCAGCGGTCGCCCCACTCAACGAGATGCAGGGCGAATCACTCCTGCGTGTGCTGAGGATCTACCGAGAGTATCTCTTCGAGCCAAGCTCTCCGTTAGAGGATGAGCGCGCCTTCCGCGCTGTACTCGAGTGGGCGATCACCTCGCCACGCGTAGACTTCGCCTACCAGGAGCAAGCACGCGAGTTGCTCCGTGTCATCAACCTCAATCGCGTCGGCACACCAGCCACAGACTTCATCTACGATACTCCCGAGGGGACTCGGCACCGCCTCTCGACAGTGCTCAGTCCGCTAACTGTCGTCATCTTCGGCACACGAGGATGCCCGACCTGTCGCATGACCCTTGACTACATCAAGGGCGAGCCTATCTATCGACAGCTTGCCGAGCGCGATCAGCTTCGCCTCCTCTACATTTATGTCCAGGACGACGAAGCACTCCCTCTACAGCCTGTCGATAGCACCGCACTCTGGATCAGCACCGGGCGCGACCACGAGGGGCGTATCATACACGACCAGCTCTACGACATCAAGGCAAGTCCCACGCTCTACCTCCTAGACAGAGATAAGCGCGTGCTGATGAAGTCTGCCCAGCTCCCAGATCTCACCCATTACCTAGAGCAGGTGCAGACCCGCTAGGCCTCTAGGATAACGACCCCAACCTCCTCCACTCCCTCACCTCTCCCTTTCGCATACAGACAAGCCCCTACACGATGAATAAAATCGCTAGCCAACTCGGAGACTTCGCCCGCGCAGGAGCTGACTTTCATCAGCTTAGTGAGCCAGTCCCTACGGTGATCCAGACCCTCTTTCACCTTAGGTATCAGCTTGCGCTCAACGAACCCGAGCTTACGGGCGAAGACTACGACGTGGAGCAACTCATCGCTCAGGTACGGGCATGCGTCGATGATGAGCATTCTCTATCAGACTTCCTTTCTCCCCTGGCACAGCTCGCCACGACACAGAATATCCGTGCCCTGCGTTTCGTCGAGGAGATACTGCCCGAGCTATCTAAGTCCAAGCGCTGGATGGCACTACTGGCACAGTTCGCCCTCAAGCTTAGTATCATGCAGGATCTCGTGGATGCGCCACAGGTCGCTCTAGCGAGCGCCCTCGGCGGACAAGATATGCTCATCCGCCTAGACGGCTTCGTCCTGCAGGAGCATCTCGAGCCATGGGTGCCCTATCAGAGAGAGCTACTCGGCAAGACCATGCAAGAGACCTGCTCCTCCGTCGGCGGTAAGGTCGAGCAAGAGTGGTGGGGCGATGAATACTATGGCTTTCGTCTCCTTCTGCCCCTGACGGCAGATACCGAACGCCTACTTCGTGGCGTTATCGAGGAGGTGCGCGAGTATGGACTGCGCACGCACCGCGATATGCTGGTGACGAACGGCTTCCCGATCAGTGCCGAACTGATCGAGGCGCGCATCGCTGAGCTACGCACAGGTGAGGCGCGTTCTTTCCAGAATTGGATCGAGGCAGTACGCACGGACTTTGACCCCGAGCTAGAGGCGATCATTCGCCAGTATTTCAGCGAATAAGCATCTACATAGACCGATTTATATACAGACACTAGACAAATGAATACTCCGACAAGGCAGGGCTCAGCCCTCGGGCTGTCGCCCCTGGCTTTCACACGCCACGTGCTGGCATTTCTTTTCATCAAGCGCTGGTACTATATCCTCGCAGGCGTGGCACTCGCCGCCCTCTTTTACATGACGATGCGGGAGAATCTCCCCATGCCATCACGCGAATACTTCGTCACCTACCGCGTCAGGTACAGCGATCCCAGCATGAACGTCAATGAGCTACGTGGGGAGAACTATCGTCCCGACTGGGCGATGACGAACCCCTTTAGCCGTGAGATGGCGATCAAGTTCTTCGAGTCTACGCGCATCGTCATGGAGGCAGGCGAACGTATCAACTACTCGGTGAACTACCGTGCCAAGGGCAAAGACATCTACGACTCCATCCCCGTAGATGTGCGCTTCCTCTCTGACCGCAACATCTTCGACTCCTGGACGGCAACCCTCGAGCCACAGGCAGAGGGCGTACTGATCTCCAAGCTAAAAGGCACCTTCCAGCGCCAGCGCGTCAAGAGTGCCGAGGATATTTTCGTCCCCTACGGCACTGAGGTAGAGACCGTCGTCGGCAAGGTACGTGCCACACGCACCGAGCACCCGCTAGACCAGTATCCCATCATTCGCCTCTCCAAGATGAGTGATGTCCTCACGCAGGATCGTTACGACAAGCACATGCTTCGCTACATGGGGGGTAACCTCATCGAGCTCTTCCTCACGGCTTCGTGTACAGAGAAGTTCGCGGGCGACCTCTTCCGCGAGATGGGCAACGTCTACTCCGAGTATGCGCGTGAGCATTATCAAAGCAACCTACGCGACTACCTCGCACGTCTCTCCTCCGCCATCGCTCAGGTGAAGTCGGGCGGATACCACGAGCCCGATGGCATTGCCGTTAGCCCCAGCTCTCAGCAGGCGATGATAGCACGTCTCGAGGACCTAGCAGAGCAAGCCCGCGCGAACGCTGTCATCCTCGAGCAGCAGGATATGCTCGAGCAGCTCGACCCCCTACTCCTCCGCTCTACGCGTCAGAGTGACGATGGTCGCCCCTTCCTCTACATGATGATCGCCATCTGCCTGATAGTAACCCCTCTGGTACTGATCACCCTAGAGCTTGCTCTACGTCACAGGGTGATGGATCGCACGTTCCTAGTCGAGACCCTCTGGCGTGATGCACGCCTGCTCGGCACCTTGCCCCGTATCAAGAAATCTACGTCAGACCTTGCGTGCCTCGTCGATGCCATCCGCATACGTGTCGATGCCGAGCGGACGAGCCGTAGTGCCTCCGAGGTACTCATCACCTCTGTCGCCACTGGCGAAGGGGTCTCTACCTTCGCGCGCCTCCTCACGGAGGCATACGACAGAGCTCCTGCTGACCAGGGGCAGGCACGCCCCGCCCTCACCGAATGCGCGAGCCTCGGCACCAGCTCGGAGGCACTCGACCGCATCACCCGAGCAGGGACAATGCTCGTCCTCGTCGTACGCCCTGGCTATGCCCGCCTACCCGAGGTCACAGCCCTGCGCGACCACTGTGCCTACCTAGGCATCACGCCTCTGATCATCTGGAATGACGTCATCTAGCCTCATGGGCTAGACCTCGAGACGTCACACCTTCACTCATTAGATACAATAGACTATGTCGATCATCCGCTCGGTACTGGACACCGACCTATACAAGTTCACGACCAGCTACGCCTACAGCAAGCTCTACCCCAGAGCCTACGGCGAGTTTCGTTTCATCGACCGCGCCCGCACGGCGTATCCTGAAGGGTTCGCAGAGCGCATGCGCCAAGAAATACAGCAGATGTCACAGCTTGCCCTAAGCCGTGACGAAGTGCTCTTCCTGCACCGTGAGCTACCCTACCTTCCTCCGACGTACATCGACTTCCTGAGAGGCTTCCGCTTCGACCCCGATGAGATCTCCGTCGAGGTAGATGCCGAGGGACAGCTCTCTGTGGTCGCACGTGGTCTCCTCTACCGCGTTACGCTCTGGGAGACGCCGATATTGGCTCTAGTGAGCGAGCTGTACTTCGAGATGACCGGACAGCGTCCTGACCTACCCTATGCCGAGGCGACGGTCATCGCCAAGGCAAAGCGTCTGCGCGAGGCGGGTATCACGTTCTCCATGTTTGGGATGCGACGCCGCTTCAGCTTCGACATCGAGTACCGCATGACAGAGCTTCTACGCGAGCATGCAGGGGCTTCGCTCTATGGCACGAGCAACGTCTACATCGCCTACCTTCTCGGCATTCGCGTCTCGGGGACACACCCCCATGAATGGATACAATTCCACGGCGCCATGTTCGGCTACAAGATGGCAAACTATATGGCGATGGAGGACTGGATCAATGTCTACGACGGCGACCTAGGTACTGTGCTGACCGATACCTATACGACGGAGGTCTTCATGAGCAACTTTAGCAAGAAGCACGCAATGCTCTTCACCAGCCTACGCCACGATAGTGGAGACCCCTTCGTCTTCGCTGACAAGGCGATCGCCCGCTACCAGGAGCTACGCGTCGATCCCAAGATCAAGTACATCGTCTTCAGCGATGGGCTCAATCCCGAGCGTGCCATTGAGATCGCCGATTACTGTCGTGGACGCATCGGTGCGACCTTCGGTATCGGGACGAATTTCAGCTGCGATGTCGGAGCAGGTGTCAAGCCTATGAATATCGTCATGAAGCTCTGGCGATGCAAGATGACCGAGCGCGATCGCTGGCATCCCTGCGTCAAGCTCAGCGATGTCGATGGCAAGCATACAGGCGAGCGCGCCGAGATCGAGCTAGCACAACGTACACTAGGGCTTCCCGTTAGCTAACGTCCCGTTCATCTCGTCGGGCGTAGCACCTGCGCCCCGCATCTCTACACGCATGTCTCGGAGGATCTGCCTCTACTTCGGCTCATTCAACCCCCTACATCTCGGGCATCTAGCACTCGCACGCTATGCCCGAGAGCAATTGGGGTTCGACGGAGTGTGGCTCGTCCTTAGCCCTGTCAATCCCCACAAGTCACCACACGATCAGCTCCCCTATGCCTATCGTGCGAAGCTCATCCGCGAGGCTATTGCTCCGCATGCGGGGCTTCGGCTCTGCACGATCGAGGATGATCTGCCCCACCCACACTATACGGTGCGCACCCTGCGCGCCCTCGGGATGCTCTACCCACACGATAGCCCGAGCCTGCTCATCGGCGCGGACAATCTCCTAGGTATTACCCGCTGGTATGCCTGGGAACGTCTCCTTGCCTCCACACCCCTCTACGTCTATCCGCGCCCAGGCTATGATCTATCGAGTTTCTCCGCAAACGACCTCAGGACAGACCTCTCTCTAGACGGCATGCCCACACCGCATATCTGCTGGGACGCTCCTCAGCTAGAGCTATCCTCCTCGGCTATCCGCTCAGCCGCCCGCTCGGGGCTTGACCTAAGCCACTACCTCCCTGTACCCGATCGCTGGGCAGAGCTCTGCCAGCACCTCACTCAAGACAAGCCCTAGGGCAAACAACCAGCCCCACACCGACGACTAGCCTCTCGCCCCCTATCAGACAGCGAGAGCCTCTGGATAATAGCGCGGGTACGATGTCGGAGCATCATGCTCTACATCGTACCCGCGTGGCTATTAATACGCTATCGACGCCCCTAGAAGTCGTAAAACGGGCGGATCGTACGCAGACGCCCCACAGCAGTCTCTAGTCCATACTCGACGCTTTCCTTCATCATACCTGCATAGTACAGTCTCCCGACCTCTCCTGGGTCTGCCTGCGCCCAGGAGGAGAAACCTCCCATCATGCCGTTCGGGAATCCTCTAGGGGACTGCTTGTAGCCATGTATGGGGAAGTAGCGCACGACATCTTGATCACTATTTTGCTCCCAGAATCCTCGACCATCGACGATGTCCGTCACAGCTAGATCCTGCGTCCCGATCGTACGCGCACGTACCTCTATGACCAGTACCGAACCGCTCCCCGAGCTATACTGCCTAAGCTGATAGCGATAGGCTGAGCGAAGGAGATCTCCATACGCACCAGCAAACCGAATGGCATACATCGGCTCGTAGATCTCGCCCGTACCTGTGCTGGGCTTGATCCACTGACTCGTGGCTGTCAGATCGAGACCTGCTACCCGCACCTGGCTATTGGCTGGCGTACTCGTGATCGGCGTTTCAGACCTCTCGCTAAGGTTGAGAGTGCCGTCAGGGAATATGCCTCGAAACTCGCGCATGGTACCCATGTGGTAGCCCGCGGGAACAGCATCAGTGGCTAGAGTGATCGCGCCATAGCTCGAGGGGGCATTATAGGTCTTGAACCACCCCTGTGCATTCAGAGCCTGCCCAGTGGCGAGCGACCTGGGCGTCGTCCCCCGCCTTCCTATTGAAGTGTCTCCCGCCTCCCTATTGAAGTGTCCCCCGAGTCCCTACTTGAGTGTCGAGGGAGTATCAAGTAGGGAGGCGGGAGACACTTCAGTAGGGAGCCTGTCGCACGCGTACGCGCGCGTGCGTACGGGTATACGCGCGCTCGCTATTATATTTCGGTCTCGGGTGGGGAGATGGTGATGAGGGCTGAGGCAGTAAGATCCGCTCCAGCGATCAGTGCGTTTCTCCGCGATAGGCAACGCATGCGCGGGCAGATGGTGTGGGGCAATTTAGCGGGAATTGAGTACCTTTGCTTGATATTATTAACGAAAGATAAAGGAGATGCAGAATAGTATGCTTGCTCAGGTAGGGGAGTATTCCCTGCTGATGAAGCAAACCTTCACCTTGCCTCGACGATGGCGCATGTTCGCGCGTAGCCTCGTGCGCGAGATTTATCAGCTGGGCGTAGACTCGCTCGGCATCGTGTTCATCATCTCGTTCTTCATCGGGGCGGTGATCACCATTCAGCTATCGATCAATATTCAGAGTCCACTCATCCCTAAGTTCACCATTGGCTACTCGGCACGCGAGATCATCTTGCTAGAGTTCTCATCCACGGTGATGTGCTTGATCCTTGCTGGCAAGGTCGGCTCCAGCATTGCCTCAGAGCTGGGGACAATGCGCGTCACCGAGCAGATCGACGCCATGGAGATCATGGGTGTAAACTCTGCCAACTTCCTCATCCTGCCCAAGATCGTCGGGCTCATGAGCTTCATCCCTGTGCTGTCAGTCTTCTCTATGATCATGGGGATCGGCGGGGGCTACCTGGCTACATTTGCTATTAGCGAATTGCCAACCAAGGACTTTGTGTATGGGCTACAGCTGATGTTTCAGCCACGATTCATCGGGCACTCTATCATCAAGAGCGTGGTGTATGCCTTCATCATCGCCTCCGTGGCAGCCTATCACGGCTACTGCGTCAAGGGTGGTGCCCTGCAGGTCGGCACAGCCAGCACCAATGCCGTAGTGCGTAGCAGTGTGCTGGTTCTCTTCTTCGACGTCGTCCTCACCGATATAATGCTCACCTAAGCCGCCCTACCCTAAGTATGATAGAAGTAAAAGGACTATACAAAGACTTCGAAGGCAAGGAAGTACTGCGTGGTATCGACGCGACCTTCGAGCCAGGCAAGACCAATCTCGTCATCGGTCGCTCGGGAGCGGGCAAATCGGTTTTCGTCAAGTGCATGATCGGGCTTATCACCCCATCGGCAGGAGAGATCCTCTATGACGGACGTGATATATCCAAGATGCGCAAGAGCGAACTGCTCGCCCTGCGCAGAGAGATGGGCATGCTATTCCAGGGGTCAGCACTCTTCGACAGTATGACCGTGATAGACAATGTCCTATTCCCGCTAGAGATGTTTTCGGGCAAGACCAAGACAGAGATGATCGAGCGCGCCATGTATCTACTCGAGCGCGTCGGGCTCAAGGATGCCGCGCGCAAATTCCCCAGCGAGATCAGCGGAGGAATGATGAAGCGCACGGCTATCGCCCGTGCCCTGGCGCTCAATCCCCGTTACCTATTCTGCGATGAGCCGAACTCTGGACTTGACCCCAAGACCAGCCGAGTGATCGACATGCTCATCCAGGAGCTGACGCTGGAGCTCGGTATCACGACCATCGTCAATACCCACGACATGAACACCGTGCGCACCATAGGTGACAAGATCATCTACATCCACCACGGGCTCAAGGACTGGGAAGGCTCTAGCGCGACGATCGAGACCAATGGCACGCAGGGGCTCATGCACTTCATCAATGCCAATCTCGACTAACGCCCTGGGCAACCTCCCTGCAGGCAGAGCGCCTATCACCCCACACTCCCCCAGAACTATACATTAGATCCACAGAGATATGAAGAAGGATTCGATCATCGTCCACCTCGGGCTTATGCTCCTAGCGGGCATTATGCTATTCGTCCTGCTGACTTGGATTCTTAGTGCCTACACGCGCCACGGCGAAGAGGTTATTATCCCCGAGATACGAGGCAAGCACCTCACCGAGGCGATCGATATGCTTGACCGAGAGGACATCGACTATGAAGTCGTGGATTCCATCTACGACGCCGAGGCTATGCCTGGAGCTGTCAAGGAGAGCGTGCCATCACCTGGCGCACGCGTCAAGCCTGGACGTACCATCTACCTGATTACTTATGCGGCGTCGCCTCGCCCCGTCGTGCTGCCCTATGTCGAGAACATGTCGGCACGTCAGGCACGCGCCCTGCTGGCTGCCATGGGCTTTGATGCCGTCACCATCCGCATCGTCGCTGGCGAATATAGAGACCTATGCGTCGGCGTGACAGACCTCAAGGGACGCCCCCTGCAGGCTGGCACACAGCTTAGCAAGGGGACACCACTCGTCCTGCTCATCAGCGGTCAAGTACAGGACACCATCCGTGTCGAGGATCTCATCGAGTCTACTGAAGGCGAATGGCTCGGCGAGGAGCAAGGCGCCACACGACCCGCCGACTCTACAAGGCGTAGAGAGCCAAAGCCCCAGGCACAGACTGGCTCAGAGCCAGAGGAATGGTGGTAGCAGTGACGGCTGGATCATAATAATTACTGAATGGAGAAGAAAACTTTCGGAGCGGAGAGCGAATTGCTCGAGTGGGCTACCAGCCTCATGCGTGGAGAGCTACCGCCCGACGAAGACGACGATACGATAGAGGAGCCCAAGGCTTTCAGCGATGACGGGGAGCACTTCTACGAACACTTCCGTTGCATCGCTGACCCAGGGCAGAGCCCTATCCGTGTGGACAAGTTCCTCATGGCACGCATGTTCGGCACGAGCCGCAACCGCATCCAGCAGGCTGCGGAGGCAGGGTATGTCTTCATCAATGGCTCACCCGTCCGCAGCAACACCCGCGTCAAGCCTCATGATATAGTTACCCTCCAGCTACGTCGTCCACGCCGTGAGCTGGAGATCATCCCCGAGGACATTCCCCTCGAGGTCGTCTACGAAGATGACTATCTGCTGGTGATCAATAAGCCCGCAGGTCTAGTCGTCCATCCAGGCTTCGGACATTATACAGGGACCCTGGTCAATGCCCTTGCCTATTACCTCCGAGATGATCCATACTATGACCCGCAGGACAATAATGTCGGGCTGGTACACCGTATCGACAAAGACACGAGTGGACTTCTCGTCATCGCCAAGCGTCCCGAGGTCAAGACGCACCTCAGCAGACAGTTCTTCCTCAAGACCACCCACCGCTCCTACCGCGCCCTCGTGTGGGGTCGCTTCGATGAGCCAGAAGGGACTGTCATCGGCAATATCGGACGTGATGAGCGCGATCGCCTGCTGATGACCGTCTACCCCGAGGGTAGCGAGCAAGGCAAGCATGCCGTCACCCACTACCGCGTCCTAGAGGAGCTTGCCTACGTCAGCTGGGTAGAGTGTCGCCTAGAGACTGGGCGCACGCACCAGATCCGAGCCCACATGAAGCATATCGGGCATACGCTTTTTGCCGACGGACGATATGGAGGCGACAAGATCCTTTGGGGAAATCACTTCTCCAAGTACAAGCAGTTTGTAGATAACTGCCTTGCCATCTGTCCGCGTCAGGCACTGCATGCCAAGACGTTAGGCTTCATCCATCCGATCACAGGCGAAGAGATGATGTTCGACAGCGAGATCCCAGAAGATATGTCTCAGCTTCTGGAACGCTGGAGAGTGTATTCACAGGGCGTTGACGAGCGTTAACGACTCTAGGCAAATTACAAAAGATTATCTATCTTTGCGCTGAACTTCTAGGTTTAGGAAATGTTGATTAAGGGTAGTTAATATCCACAATTCGTATAATATGAAACTAAAATTATTCCTGCTCTCCCTCACGGGAGCTCTGGCGCTCACAGCTAGCGCACAGACAGAGAGTGCCAAGACTACGCGCGTAGCCTATGACAAGAGCACTTCTCACAACTGGTTCATCAGCCTTCAGGGTGGCGCTTCTATCCTGGGCAATGGAGACAATGGCAAGGCGGACTTCGGTGATCGCCTCAAGTTCACTCCTAGCCTATCGATCGGTAAGTGGCACAATCCTTACTACGCTACACGTCTTAAGGTACAGGCTGGTGAAGCTGCTTCATTCTATGAGCCCCTGGGCGCAACGTCACTGCTCAAGCACACGAATACTTTCGTGGCTGGTCACTATGACTTCATGCTTGACCTGACGAACTTCTTCGGTCGCTTCGATCGCAACTACTTCCTCCACGTGATCCCTTACGTGGGTCTCGGCTATGAGTACAAGTTCGACAGCTCTCTCCGCTACGACAATGTACACGCTGCTACGACGTCTGCTGGTCTCCAGCTCGCTATGCGTCTGTCTAAGCGTGTAGACTTCGTCCTCGAAGGTGAAGCTACGTGGAACGGTCTCAACCTCTCTACCTCTTACCCCGTTGCTTACGAAAACAACCTTCGTCTCGGTGCTAGCGCAGGTCTTACCTTCCACCTCGGCAAGGTTGGCTTCACGGGTATCAAGCCTATGGACGAAGCTGCTGTAGCTGACCTCCAGGCACGTATCAACGCACTCCGCGCAGAAAATGCTGAGCTCAGCAAGCGCCCAGTGAATTGCCCAGAGATCGCTCCTGCTCCTGTGGTAGTATCTACCAACCACTTCCTCGCTGAGAAGAGCGTCCTCTTCGCTCACGGCAAGAGCAATGTATCTGACGACCAACTCATCACAGTCTTCGACGCTGCTGAGTTCGTTAAGAAGTACAACGGCGAAATCATCGTTACGGGTTATGCTCAGGCTTCTGAAAGCCGCTTTGCTTCACTTGCAGAGCAGCGTGCACAGGCTGTAGCTAAGATACTCACTGAGAAGTACGGCGTACCTAGCCAGAACATCACCATCGAGTACAAGAACGCTAGCGAAGCTCCATTCTCTGGCAAGAGCGCAGCGTGGAACCGTGTCGTTATCATCCGCTCAAAGTAATTTCGCCACAGAGAGTCTAATCATTCAACAAGACAAAGCAATGACAAAGAAACTAATGAGCCTGGCTCTGGCTACCCTCGTAGGTGCCACGGCTATGAGCGCACAGAATACGCCCGCGCACAAGAACGTCTACACTAAGGATGGCGCTGGTAGCCACCTCTTCATCGAGATCGGCAACTCTGCCGTATTCAACCTCGGTGGTAGCAACTCAGATGCTGCTTTCGGCGATCGTCTGACTTACCTCAACCCTTCACTCGCTATCGGTAAGTGGCACAGCCCTTACTTCGCTACGCGTCTGAGCTTCATGGGTGGTAAGCTCAATGACTTCTCTAACTTCGGTCTCGCGACCACTTCTCTAGCAAAGTCTGAGAGCAAGTACATCCTCGGTCACCTGGACTTCATGTTCGACGTGGTGAACTACTTCGCTCCCTACAAGGAGAACCGCTTCTTCCACATCATCCCATTCGTGGGTGTGGGTGCAGGTCTTCGCTCAGACTCTGAGTTCGGCAGCCTAACGGTAGACGACGACCGTGCTACAGCTACGGCTCGCGCTGGTCTCCAGCTCAAGTTCCGTCTCGCTAAGCGCGTAGACCTCAACCTCGAAGGTAGCGTGATCGCTAACGACTTCCGTCAGCCAAGCTATGCAGCTGTCAATGGTGGTGTGAAGGGTGGTGCTATCACTGCTCTCGGTGCAAGCCTCACGTTCCACCTCGGCAAGAAGGAATTCACGACGATCGTGCCCGAAGATGCTGAATTACTTGCTAGCCTCAACAACAACCTCAACGCACTCCGCGCTGCAAACGCTGAGCTTCGCAAGCGTCCTACGCACTGCCCAGAAGTTACAGCTCCTCAGGTAGAAGGTGTAGCTGTAGGTAACGTGGTTTACTTCCGTCTCAACAGCGCGAAGGTAGACGCTAACCAGCTCATCAACATCCGCAACATCGCTGAGTACGCTAAGAACAATACGGACGTCATCACCCTCGTAGGTTATGCTGACCGTCAGACTGGTACGCCTGAATACAACTACGAACTCTCTGAGCGTCGTGCACTCGCCGTGAAGAAGATCCTCGTAGAGCAGTATGGCATCTCTGCTGACCGCATCAAGACGAGCTGGGAAGGTGACCGAGTTCAGCCTTACGCTGAGAACGTATGGAACCGTATCGTGATCATGAGCGCTGAGTAATCCGCTCACTCCCGATCAACCCTAATAAGTGGGGCAGACGACCTAATCTGGTCGCCTGCCCCACTTGCTTTCTCTCGCCCCTATCCAAAGCCTAATATCAACATCAAAAGCCCCCTATCCTCCCCGAGTGGATATTCCTACACGATAAGCAATCAGATTATTTATTACTTTTGTACCAAGAGAAATGAGTTGTCGATGTAAGTCTTCCCACGGCCATAGAGCAGGCGCGAGCTATCGACAATTCATTTCTTGTCATATCTAGCCACAAGATATATCCCCCTATCTCTAATCGTTCTCTCGACAATCAGAGATAGTGACTACAGAGTGCGGGCTGGCATTCCTATAGAGAAGGAGTACCAGCCCGCATATCATGAGGGAGCAGGGACGCAAGAGCTACCACATCACGACCACCAGCGACACCGAGCTGATCACGAGCCACAGGAGGACGCCGAGAAGGAAGGGCTTGATGCTCATGCCTCTCATGGCTTCGCGAGAGAAGGATGCCCCGATGAAGAACATCGTCAGTACTAGACCCTTCTTCGCCAGTATGCCGATCCATTTCCCTACACTCGGATAGTCTACCAGGGCGTAGGTATTGATGAGTATAGCTACGATAAACAGGAGGATAAACCATGGAATAGAGATACGACCGCCCTTCTCACGGAATAGCACCGACGACACCAGCACCAGCGGCACAATCCACAGCGCACGCGTCAGCTTGATCAGCACTGCCGTATGTAGTGCCTCCTCACCATAGACCGAGGCAGCCCCCACGACGCTACTCGTGTCGTGAATAGCAATGCCTGCCCACGTACCGAAGGCACTCTGCTCCATCCCGAGCCAGCCCCCAAGTACAGGGAAGACGAATAGCCCCACAGCGTTGAGCACGAAGACAGTCCCGAGCGCAAGCGACATCGCACGTTCGTCCGCCTTGATCGTCGACCCTACCGCTGCGATAGCACTACCGCCACAGATGGCAGTACCTGCACCTATGAGGTAAGCAGTCTTACGATCGATGCCCATCATCTTAGTGCCGAACCATAAGGCGAGGATCAAAACTCCGAATACGGACACGATACTAAAGACGATGCCCGACAGTCCCGAGCTTAGCGACTCATGCAGATTCATTCCGAAACCCAGTCCTATGACAGACCATTGCAGTAGTTTCTTGGAGGCTTTGCTATTAAATTTCTTATACGGACTGCCCAGCATCCAGGCGAAGAGCAACCCCAGTGCCAGCACGAGAGGCGGGCTCAGCCACCTCAGCGCAGAAGCCACCTCTGGAATAAGCGTAAGCAACAAGGCACCACCAAGCACCGCAACTAAACCAATATAGAGCCCACGCCCTATCCTCTGTCTATCCATCATTTACTTATGTCTCTGTAATTCTCTGCACAAAAGTAGACATTCCTGCCCAGCCCCCAGGGCAACCGCATCAAAATACAAGCGCTATCTTTGTAAGCATGAAATACTTCGAGACTATCCCAGATCCACGCGTATTAGGCCGCTGTAAATATAGATTGTGTGACATCCTATTCATCGCCCTTGCAACATATGTTTG
>JBHACZ010000025.1:0-8651 GCA_041854825.1 Porphyromonas sp.
ACCACCACACGCTCTCGGTAGAGATCTCCTATGCAGGCGCACGACGACACTACCCGTATATCTCGCCAGAGACAGCTCCAGCCACACCGAGGATATGACACTAATACAGCTCGCCCCGCTCCATCACAAGGATGGAGCGGGGCGAGCCCTAGGGGACAAGTCCCCTTACATGATTGTCTAAGACAGGTACATTACTTTACCTGCACCTTGCCAGCACCAGCGCCGAGACGTACCACGTACGTGCCTGCAGGTACTGATACCACAGCGTCAGATACTACCTCAGACACCACGAGCCTACCCGTGAGGTCGAAGATCTGAAGAAGCGTTTCTTCCGTAAGACCTTCTACCACGACAGCACCCTGGATACCATAGACCTTAGCCACATCCTCGAGCAGAGCGCTAGAAGTATCGATCTTCACAGCCACGATGTCGATCGTCACATTGCTATTCATCACGAGGTCTACACGGTGATCATTAGCGAAGTCTGCCATGCGCTCGGTACCATTGACCTTGATAGAAGTGATCTGGTGACCATCGGTAGCATTGATCGTCACGCGTGCAGTAGAACCTGCAGGGAACGTCGTCGTAGCATCTGCCTCTGTGCCGATACCGCCCACGATCTTCTCGATGTGGCAGATAGACATGTTCGCATCCTGGTTCACGCGAACGGTGTACTCAGCAACGACCTGCACAGCCTCGAAGGTCGCCACGATAGCCGTAGGACCATTGCCAGTCGTGTAGAGAAGCTCGCCGCCGCTCACCTGAGATGTCTTATCCTCACCATTGATCGTGATCGTCTTGAGACGATGACCCTCGATAGTGGGGATCGTGATGCGGATATTCGTGTTGGGAGCTAGAAGCGTATTGTTCCTGATGCGCGCACCTAGGTTGCTGAAGACAACTATACCACCCGTAGTGATGCTACCCTGCGTACTGATCGTCAGTGGATATTTCACATCAGAGAAGAGCGCACTCACCGTCGTAGCACCAGAGATGTTGGAGAGCGTGAGCGTACCACCCTGCACGTCACCCTTCTTCTCCACACCATTCACCATGAGAGACTCAAGCATCTTGCCCTCTGCGGGTGCGATCGTCAGCACGACGTTAGAGCCAGCTGGCAGATTGTCACCACTATTGACAGCAGTGCCAGAGCCGTTGACTGCAGTAACGCTACCACCTTCGCCTACATTGAGCGTGAAAGGATACTGAGCAGCTGCAGGCTTAGCATTGATATTGATCGTGAAGTCGAGCATCGTACCGCGGTTGATGCCAATGCTTCTGTCGCCACAGGGATTGAGGCTCTGCCAGTCCACCTTGAAGCGCGCACGCGTCGTCTTGGGCGTAACGGTCTCAGGGATCGTGAAGTCAGGCATAACGTCTGGCACGATACCGTCAGTACGACCGACCTTACCACCACCGCTCACGCTCTGACCCTTACTATTGCGACGGTCGCTGTCAGGGCCAATAGCCGTGTAAGATACGCACTCGCTCTCCTCGAAGCTACCACTGCCATCGAGGTCAATGTAGAGGTAGAAGTGCATCCACTCTAGAAGGTAGGTGCTAACGCCCACTACGATATTGTCTCCCACCGTAGCCTCCAGTGGAGTGTTCGCAGTTCTGTCGTAGTAGAGGCTAGGCTGTCTAGTCGCAGTGGCTCCTGCAGCTTCCACGGCGAAAGTTTGCGCTTGACCATCCTTCGTTGCGCCGGTGAGTGTAATCTGACGAACAACACGGTCACCAGCATTACGTGAGGTTGTGTTTGTGCAATACTGAGCCTCAGCGACGAAGGTACCAGCCCCCATCGTTAGCCCGAGCAAGCAAGCAGATAAAAATCGCTTCATACTTTAGTGTTTTTATTAATGTTATATGATCACATCTGGGCGACAAATATACAAAACAAATCACAAGCAACCCTCTCCAGAAAAATCAATTATACTAAATATAGCCAGCACATTTACTAAAAGCACATACACGACAGTTGTCAGATTGCATTTTCGACCACTCCATCCCTACCCAAGACCATTATTCTCGACTACCTCACCACAGACATTGCACGATTCTCTAGCACGCGCCCTATATTTATTCTCTTTAGGGACTCAAGTTAAGTCGTCCTCGGGACTTACAGTAAGTCCCCGAGGCGACTTACTGTAAGTCACCTCTGCGATAAAACGTAAGTCGTCTGATGCAGTAGATACACCACCCTCACACATCATTATATATATGCCTTGGGGGCTGTAGCTCCGATCCGAATCGGATCGAAGCTACAGCCCCTAGACTTTGGATTAGGTTAGTGGAGCCGAATGGCTACTTCTTCTGAAGCTTGATCGTGCGCAGGAGCTTGCCGTCGGCAGTAGCGATGCGCATGAGGTAGATACCGCTAGGAGCATTGAGGTCGAAGCGAGCCTCTTCGCCTGCTGCTACGTTGAGCGCCTGGCGCGTGATGAGCGCACCAGAGAGGTCGTACACAGCCACAGAGTAAGCACCACCATCAGCGAAGCGTACAAGTACGTCCTCTACGAATGGGTTGGGGAATACCGTGAGGTCGATGATCTCAGTCACCTCTGCACCTGTCGCCTCTACCGTGATAGAGTTGTAGGTCTTCGTAGATGAACCCCAAGGATTGTCAAGCGTGAGCGTCACAGGGTAAGCACCCTTGTTAGCCCAAGCGACCTTGGCAGAACCTGCCGTAGCAGTGTGCTGCTGATCCGTGAAGACACCCTTCTTAGCTTCCCAGGTAGGAGCCGTCGTGATCTTGTAAGAGTCACCAGCTACCCAGCCGTTACTTGGACCGAATGGTACCACGGGTACGTTCGTCCACTGCTGCTTACCTTCACCAAGCCAATCGAGGCTCTGGAGGTAAGCATGCGTAGAGCCCACACGGTTGATGATCGCACCATCAGCACCCACGGGAGCTTCGAAGTCGAAGTAGGCCTTGAGGTTGGGATCCGTAGGATTGTCTAGGTGATCCTTCGTCGCGGGGATTTCGCTGTCAGCAAGCGCGCGGTTGTAGACACGCACTTCGTCGATGAAGCCATCGAGAGCGTAGGCGAACTTAGCATAGCGGCTGATGTTGAGGTCCCAGCCACCGCCGAAGGTAGACGTACGGGTAGAGCTCCCAGCTCTCTCAGCGACGAGCGCACCATTGACATAGAGCTTCGTACTGAGGTTGTAGCCGATCGTGATGGCGATGTGATACCATGCACCAGCTTCGAGAGGTACGAGGTCAGTGTCCACGAACTTCTCACGGGCATCCATGTTGTTGTACCCCGTAGACATATTCGTCCACTGGAAGCTTGGGCGAGAGTCGCGAGCAGAACCCTTAGGATCCCATCCACCACCGTAGTTCACCCAGAAGTAGCTCCACTCTGACATTGGCCACACTTCTCTTGGCTTAGAGATGTCGAAGATACGTACACCGTCTTCACTGCGAGCGAAGACAGTCTTCATAGGACGGAGCCAGAAGGTCACTGTCATACCACCCTCGCCAGTCATCAGACCGTTACCGAGACGAACGCCGAGCGTGTTGTAGATATCTTTGATCTTGAACGTCTTGTCCTCGATGCGAAGCGCGCGAGATACAGCACCATCGGCATCGTTTGACGTGTACGCCATATTAGCCTTGTCAGACGTGTAGATGGTGAGCGCACCACCCTCCTGACCATTGGCAGTGAGCTTGAGGATACGTGGAGACGTACCAGCAGCCTCGGGCACTACAGAGATGAAGGCAGGACGCTTCATCACCGTACCATTAGCCAGCGTGTACTCGAGGTCGTATGAGCCAGCCTCGGTGAACTGAGCCGTAGCTGAAGTACCGCCTGAGACAGTAGATACAACCTGACCATTGCGCTTGAACTCCCACTTGGTAGCGGCAGCATGCTTAGGATCGTCGAATGATACCGTCACCTTCTCGTTGGGGTTCACCGTCGTGTAGTCGGCAGACACGTTGTTGTCCTCCGTAGCAGGGCGAAGGTCTTCATAGTTCGTCCACGTGATAGGGCTCTTGGTCTTACCATCGAGAGATACGGCACGTACACCATAGCGCACCTGGCGTGAGCCTTCGATATTGATCTTGGCATTGACCATGTAGGCAGCCCATGAGGTAGTAGCAGTACAGAACTGCTCGTCCTCACCCTTCTGCTGGCTATAGATCTCGTAGTACCAGGTATCCACTTCGTCGTTGTAGGTCACCTCGCGAGTTGTCTTGAGAGGAGCCATCGAGTAGATGAGCTTGAAGTCGAAGCCCTTGTGGCTATTCTCTAGATGTACATGCTTCGTGATCGTAGGAGCCTTAGGCGTAATAGCCTGGACGCGCGTCAGAGAGATCTCACCGATGCGTACGATGAAGTCGCTGCTCGTATTCGTGAAGTTAAGACCGAGTACACCGAGCGTGCTACCTCCAGGGATACGCAGGATACCAGCACCGAGACCAGAGCCGATAGTGATCTCCTGAGCTACCCACTCACCATACTCGGGAGCAGAAGAGCCAGTAACAGCTACCTGCGCCTCAGCATCACTGCCGATAACGCCAGCAGAGAGACCGATGGTACCCGTACCACGCACTACCTTGTAGCGCACAGTGATCTTGTCACCAGCCTGTACAGGGTACTTCGTCTGGAAGAGCTGGAGATACTGCTTGGCAGTCGTGCCACCAGAGATCTGGAGACATGAGCCACCGAACCAAGCGTCTTCCCAGGTGAATTCTGCCTTGAGAGAGTTCGCAGGGGCTTGATCAGCACCACGACCCATGAATGACTTAGAGAACCACCAGCGCCATGTGGGCATGTGGTCCTGCATACCGAGGTTGTACCACTCGCCCGCCATCTTGGTTTCACCCTCGAGGTTGAAGAAGCGACCGTTACCTAGGTTGAAGTAAGTCACGAATGGATCCTTGGCGATATCCGTACTCTGAAGGGCAGAGCGCTCTGCCACGATCTTAGAGATACCGAAGAAGCCTTCCGTAGACTGATAACCCGAGGGCATAGAGCTACCCGCCACCTCGCCAGCAAGGAGAGGATTGCGCTTGCCACCCGTGAAGAAGTTTTCGCTCGTGCGCTGGTAACCTACCTGCTGTGCCATAGGGCTAGAGCCTGCACCACCACGGTTTTCGTAGAGCATGTTGGCACTGTGCGCACCCCATACACCGACAGACACCTTATTGCGCTCGAGGAGCTGCCAGCTCTCACCTGAACCCTTCTGCATATTCCAGCCAGCGTACACGTCGTAGGAGTTACGACCGAGGCTCTCTGCCATCTCTACGCTAGAGGGGAGGTCTGAGCCACCCCAGTTGTAGTTGAGGAAGAAGTGTGTCGATACGGTCTTGCCATTCTTGTGGAAGTACTCGTTGTTCGACGAGTCGAGTCTATCCCATGAGCCTCCACTGATGATCTGTCCAGCATTCCCAGTGAGTGAGTACCAGACGTTGGAGTAGAGGTTCAGCCCCTTCTCCTTTGCCTTAACGCTAGCTTTGGAGAGGAAATCCTCGAATGAGTTTGACTGAGACTCGTATCTGAAGTTGAACTCAGAGTTGTACCCAGCACCGTCGATACCATAGTAGCGGAGATAGTTGATATACTTCTCTGGACCACCGTCTACGACAGCCTTGAAGTTACCACCCGCACCATCATTATTGGTCGCGAGATCTACGGTCGCACTCCATGCTACAGGTGCCGTCGCGCTCACGCTCACACCATTCTTGTGCGCTACGTCAGCGAAAGCTGCAGGGAGACGGAGATAGGGAGCTGTCCAGTTGCCCCAGTGATCGATGTAGCTCCAGGTAGAGAATACTTCAGAGTTGAAGTAATACGAGGGGATAGCATTCCACTGAGGTACGCCTAGTGGTACCCACCAGAGGAGCTTACGACCAGAGGTCAGAGCAGGGTTTACCTGAGTAGAGGGCTCGACGAAACGTTCGCGAGGACGTACGCGACTGATGAAGAACTCTTCATCGTCGGGGTAGACGTTAGACATAGCACTACCTGCCTGCCAGGCACGATACATGGTAGAGAAGCGCTCTCCCTCACCCCAATACTTGACGTACTGAGTATGTGTCGGCATCTGTGCGAAGGCTACGGTGCTACTGAGCAAAGCTGCGGCCGCAGCTAAGCAAAGACTAGTAGTTTTCTTCATTGTTGAATAGTTTGATATTATAAATTGAGTCTAATACTCTTCTTTTCTTCGTCATACTGCCCAGAGCCTATGCCGTTTGCGTTCGGTATCTGTGGCGACGACGCCCCCCATTAGGACGTATCAATTACAATATCTTAGGTCTCCACAAATATAAGTAGACTTTCTCATATACTAACCAATTCTTCGCAGGAAATTTATAAATACCTCCTCTACAGACCGATACAAAGACAAAACTCCCGCGCCCATCTTAAGCCTCAAGCCTCTGTCCGAGGCAATCCCCTCAAGCACACATACGCCCAGCCCTAAGTAGCCCGCATGGCTCTCTAATCATCCACTGCCCGATACCGCCCCGCACACCGACAAGCATCCCCCACCGCCTCCCGAGCCATAACGGCAGGAAGCGGTGGGGGATGTTTATAACCCCTCCCGAGGGAGCAGGTCAGACGGTCAAGCGGTTACTTCACACCCTTGACGATGAGAGGTAGCTCTACACCAGAGATCGCCACACCACCCGCCTGCGAGAGCCGGATCTTGAGCGTCAGATCTCCGCCAGAGAGGTGCGCGGAGACAAGCTCGAACGTGGGGTTGTCGAGGTAGAGGTCTAGATACTCCGAGACTCCACCACCCGTAGAGAGTACGTTACCTGACCAGCCCAGTGGCTCGCCACGGTAATCGAACTTCGCCCGGCGGATCCACGCCCCAATCCCGTAGGAAAGAGGTCCTATCACATCCCCTTCTTTATAACGGGTGAGGTAGCTAGCAAGCTTATCCTTAAGGTCGATCGTGGAGGCTACGACGAGGTGTTTGCCCAGCGTATTGAGCGAGCGGAATCCCGACGCCTCTACCTCCACGGTCGCCAGCTCACGATCACCAGCCTGCGCCTTGAGGCGTACGCGGTATCTGAGCACATCGTTTTCGGCACCACTGATCTGGCGACTATCCTCGATCAGCTCTGCGACGTAAAGCTTACGGTCGAACTCGAGCATCTGCCCAGCGAAGACACCTAGGTGCTCATATACACCGCGTATATAATGCTCGCGGGCGAAGTCCTTGCGCACAGACACACGACGTGCATAGTAGTCGGCACGGCGGAAGACTAGGCTCGTAGGCTTCTGACTACGTACACCATTGTACCCCGTGTAGAAGGTGATGAGGTCATGCGCCTCGTCGAAATGGATGTCATAGATCTGCACCTGCTGGATATCCGCCTCAGTGAATCGGTAATAATTCTTCCCCTCCACGTCGGAAGAGAAGAAGTCTACGAACTGCGCGAGGTATCGTGCTGTAAACGTCCCAGCGTTACCCTTGAGCCACAATGCCTCTAGGTCGAACGCCTCGTAGTACTTGTCAGCCGACACACGCCAGGCTGCATAGCTACGCCAGCCCATATTATACTCTGTGGGGCGAATAGGCGTGGAAGGCGTGGGCTGTTCGCCTCCAGGGGCGGGGTCACCTCCTTCGGGATTTGGCTGTTCGCCTGGCTTTGCGGGGTCGCCTCCTTCGCCGGGAGCGGGATCTGGGGTTGGCTTCTTATCGGGGTCTGGGGTCGGCTGAGTCTCTGTGGGTGGAGTCACTGGAGGCGTCTGTATGGCGTCCTCACGCTTGGAGCACGCTACGAGTAGCGCGACCGATAGGATAATCAGTAAATGTCTCATCTTTAATTATTGTCTTAGCGTGGGCAAAGTATAAAGAATAAACACACTCTGCCCGAATTCGTGTGCAAAGATACAACAAATTTTGACATCTTCCACTACACCCCTGCCAGTCAAAACGAAAAACGATCCAGAAAACAGAGCGACACAAAGGCAAAACGCTAGCAGAGAGAGGACGGAGCAAAGCGAAGGCGCAACGAGACCGAATGAAAATAATGCGCGCGCGAGGGCGCGCCCCCGCACGTACACACAGGAGGACAGAGCCCCGAAGACTCTCCCGACACTTCAATAAAGACTTGCCCGACACTTCAATAGGGACTCGGCCGAGTCCCTATTGAAGTGTCGGGCAAGTCTTCACTGAATAGACACAGCAGAGAGCAGTGAAGAGAGCCGAGAGTATTCGACATCTAGGACGACGAGGGGATACCGAGAGAAGCATCATCAGCAAGCTCTCCCGCTGTGGGTGAGGGGATGGGGTAATGCTCATCCTCATATAGCGCCACAACATCCGTCATGAGGCGCGACTCGGTGCGCTCGGGAGCATTGTGAGGTGTCTCCTCACGCACGAGCGGAAGAAGCGCTTCGATACGTCGCTCGGCGAAGTGATACTCCTCCTGACTGATTTTCTGATAGCCCTTGGGTTCCATAGTCGAAATGCTCCTAGAGGTGGTCTACATATTTACTTCTTAGTCTAGTGCAAAGATGAGAAATAATCCCCGGATCAAGGCAATCTATCAGGGCTGACGCATTAAAAGCTGAGCACGGTAATTTGCTCGGGGGTGCTGCGACTAAGCTTCTTCTGCAGGCGAGGGATTGATAGCCCTGTTTTCTCCCTTAAATGCATCAAGATAAAGAGGTTAATCTTGAGGACAA
>JBHACZ010000026.1:0-20091 GCA_041854825.1 Porphyromonas sp.
ACTTACCTTAAGTCGCCCGCTGGACTTACAGTAAGTCACCTCGGCGACTTAAGGTAAAACCCTCCTACGCGTATGTGTGCGTGCGCACGCGCGCGTGTGCATGTAATATTCATGGTCTCGGGGTGAGCTGCCGGCTTGGGGCTGCAGTGGACAGGGTGTGCGATGCCTTTCATTATAGGCAGAGGTTAGGGGCTAATGGTGGGGGTAAAAGTGCGTTTGCAAATAATTGTAATTCTGACGTTTAACCATTAGGAGGCAAAGAGGAATATTTTCAAGAAGGAAGCTGGCAAAGTGAAACTTGTCATCTATTTTGATCAAGAATGAAGAAAATAAACTTGATTTGAGCACCCTGCTGAGGGCTTAGGGTGATGGGGGATGGTTCGGGCTATTGCAGTATGACTTGGCGATATGGTTTGTGAATTGTAATTATGTCGTCGAAAAGTCTATTTCTGATTCGGTGTGTATTGTATATTTGGTTTGATTTGTTCTGTAAATGAAATTATTTAATAATATAGAGGGTGGTTTTCGGGTCATAATGACGTTTGCTAGTCTATATTATTGCAGTATCTTTGCGTGGGAATCGATGTATATGATGTAGATGGTTCAGAGAGGCTGAGGAGGAAGCTTCCAGCGAGATGCTTCGGTCATGTCCGTGCTTGGCATAATGCATTCTCTGATAACGTGCTGAATATACTTCCTAGTAGATGCGCTGCCCTTGCCGATAGATATCGCTGGTGAGGACGGGACTTGTATGCGCTGCAGATGTAGATGTGTGGAGGAGGAAAGAGAAGAGATCAGAGTCAAACAGTTTTAACAATTAATAAAACAATGAGAGTATTGAAACAATTCCTACTCCTTGTGCTTCTAGGTCTGGCCGTAACTGGTAGCCTGGATGCGCAGAACGCTCGTCGCGTGACGGGTGTGGTTAAGGATGCTACTGGAGATCCTCTGCCTGGCGTTCAGGTAATCCCTGTAGGGGCTACCGCGAGCGGCACGGTAACGGACTTCGATGGCAACTATTCAGTGAATGTGCCTAATGGCATCAACAAGCTGAGCTTTACCTTCATCGGTATGGCAGAGCAAGTGATCGACATCAATGGCAGAGCCAAGATCGACGTCACGCTTCGCGAGAGCGAAGAGGTACTCGAGACTGTCGTGGTGACAGCCCTCGGTATCCAGCGCAAGAGCAAGACGCTAACCTACGCCACTCAGAGCGTAGACAGCAAGGAGCTCACGCGTATTAAGGAACCTAACTTCGTCAATGCCCTTCGTGGTAAGAGCGCAGGTCTGCAGATCACCCCAAACAATACGGGTGCTGGTGGTGGATCGACCAAGATCACCCTGCGTGGTCAGACCTCTATCCTCGGGTCGAACCAGCCACTCATCGTCCTCGATGGTGTGCCTATGTCTAATGGTATGAGCTCGCAGAGTAGTGACCTGCTCATGGGTAACAGCCGTGACGGTGGTGACATCCTCTCGACGATCAACCCTGACGACATCGCTTCGCTGACCGTCCTCAAGGGTCCTAACGCTGCCGCCCTCTATGGTAGTAGTGCTAATAACGGTGTGATCATCATCACGACCAAGAGCGGTCGCGAGGGCAATGTGCGTGTAGATGTATCGTCTGCTACGAGCATCGACATGATCAATCTCTATCCTGAGCTACAGAAGACCTACGGTATCAGTGGTCAGGGATATGATGCCTGGGGCAAGCGTGTGGTAGATATGACAGCTGACGATCTAGCCGCTGCACCTTATCTGACGATGACCCCTCGCAATACGGTGAAGGACTTCTTCAACATCGGTTTCTCTCAGAATACCTCGGTAACCCTCTCTGGTGGTACGGCTAAGGCGCAGTCTTATTTCTCGTATGCCAACACCTATCAGACGGGTATCATGCCTACGAATAAGTTCTCTCGTCACAACGTGATGTTCAAGCAGAACTATAACCTATTCGAGCGTGTAAACCTCGACATGAGCCTCAACTACATTCACCAGGAGACGAATAACCGCCCTGTGATCGGTAAGAGCCTCGGTCCACTCGCTGCCCTCTATCGTACGCCTGCCAACGTAGACCTTCGATACTTTAAGCACAACTATGCTCACCCAGGCACGAATGCCGACCTCGTAGTGTACAATCCCGGAGGTATGGCGAACTCTAGCCTTGCAGGTCACCCCATCCAGACATGGTACTGGTATGACACTGACTTCAACAACCCCTACTGGCTGCTCAATCAGACGTCAGACTCCAACACTCAGGACCGTATCCTCGGTAATATCTCTATCAAGGTGAAGCTCCTTGAGGATCTTAACTTCCAGACGCGTGCTAACGTGGACTATGTCTTCAGCCGCTACCGTGATACGCGCTTTGCTTCTACGCAGTATGCCGTGCAGGCTACGGGTGGACGCCTCGGTGTAGGTCGCTCACACTCATTCGACTTCTTCCAGGATGCTCTCCTTAGCTACAATAAGGAACTTAGCGAAAAGCTTTCTCTGCAGGCAACAGCAGGGGGTAGCTACAAGCGCGTGCGCAACCGTCGCCTCACGATTATCAACCAGGAGGATACGGCTGTTTACTTCCCTAATACCTTCCTCCCTCAGAACTCTCTTTCGATCAACTCAGACAATAAGCGTGGTAACTCTACCTCTACGTCAGAGTCATGGGGTAACAACTGGGAGTCTGCTCTCTTCGCTACGGCTACTCTGGGCTGGGATGATAAGGTGTTCATCGATGGTAGCTACCGCGTAGAGTGGGCAAAGAGCTTCCAGCAGTTTGCTAAGGTCGGTGAATATATCTCGTTCGACTTCTATTCTGTAGGGGCTAATGCTCAGCTGGACAAGATCTTCGACCTCGGACCAAAGGTGAATAACCTCAAGCTCCGTTCTTCATTCTCTGTAGTGGGTAACCCTATCCCCAACAACAACTTCTACGCTCAGACGCGTAACTTCTATACGGGTGGTGTCTCTGGTGCTGCACCTAAGTTCGACAACCCACGCCCTGAGACGACTACTTCGTTTGAGGTGGGGCTTGACGGGGCAATGTTCCAGAATCGCTGGGACTGGGACCTCACGTTCTACAACTCTACGCTGGAGAATCAGTTCATGTACGTTGATGGCGGTGTGCCAGTGAACTCTGGTAAGATCCGTAACTGGGGTGTGGAGTTCTCTACGAACTACCGCTTCGACATCACGAAGGATCTCTCATGGCGTCCTGGATTCAATATCTCGTACAACGACAACAAGATCCTCGAGACCTACACCAAGCCCGACGGCTCTGAGTATATCTATGCTACGGGTCCTAATAAGTTCAAGATTAAGTACGTCAAGGGCGGTGCCTATGGTGATATTTACGTGAACTCGTTCGAGCGTGATGCCAATGGACACATCGTCCTCCAGGCTGACGGTCAGACGCCTCTGCTTGCCTCGGGCTTCAATACGAATGTGGGTAATGCTACGGCACGTGTGAACTTCGGTTTCAGCAATACGTTTACGTACAAGGACTTCCAGCTCTACTTCCTCATCGATGGTAAGATCGGTGGTAAGGTGATGAGTCTCACGCAGCCAGATATGGACCTCTATGGTGTGTCTGTGCGCTCTGCTGAGGCGCGTGACCGTGCCAACGCTGAGTTCCCACGTGGCTGGGTAGAGCTTCCTGACGGTACTGGCCGCAAGGTCGATGCTGTGACCTACTACCAGACCATCGGTGGTAATCCTATCGAGGACTATATCTACGATGCGACGAACCTTCGTCTGCGTGACCTAACGCTCGGCTACACCTTCCGCGATCTCATCGCTACGGGTAAGGACCTTCAGCTCAGTCTGCTGGCTCGTAACCTATTCTTCATCTACAAGAATAGTCCTATCGATCCAGATATCTCGCAGTCTGCAGGTAATGGCTTCGGTGGTATCGAGGCTTATGCTCTGCCTACGACGACGACGATCGGTCTTAGCGCACGCGTAACGTTCTAGTCATCAAAACTTCAAAACGAAACAACTGCAATGAATAAGAAATATATTGCACTAGGTCTTGCCCTGACACTTGGCTTCGGTCTCTCGTCATGCGGATCCAAGGAGCTAGACAACTTCCCTTGGCACGAGCCACGTAAGCCCATCATAGAAGATGATCCGACTCAACCCATCGAAAATCCTGGGGCTAATGACCCCGATCTCATGGCTAAGGAGATGCTGGATGGGATGAAGCTGGTAGTGAATCCTCAGGAGCATGCCTATCAGTACTTCCGCGCCAACCATGTCGATGTGTATGCTGGCTACTGGACAGTAACGCAGAATAAGTTCCTCTTCGGGGGAGCTCTGCCCACGACCTATACTTATCCCAACGACTACCTCATGGGGGCTCGTGCAGGAGGTGTATTCAACGCTGTCCGCAATGGTTATGAGCATGCGGCACGCCTCGGCGTAGAGTATCGTCGTGGTATCGCGATCCTGATGATGGACTTCGCCCTGCAGGAGATGACCGACATCTATGGTCCTGTCGCTTTCGACGACCTGCGTAATGTGAAGCGCCTACCTCCTTTCACCTACATCAGCCAGGAGGAAGTGTATCGTCGTATCTTCACGGAGCTTGACGAGGCGAACGAGATCCTCAAGCGTACTCAGCCTACTAAGGAAGAGCTTGCTCAGATTGAGGGTCCTGCCGGTGGTCTCTCTCGTGGTGACTGGCGCAACTGGGTGAAGTTCTCTAACACCCTTCGCCTCCGCATGGCGATGAATATCGTCAAGGTGGCTCCAGACCTAGCTCGTCAGCAGGCTGAGCGTGCGATGCTCGATGAGATCGGTGTCTTCACTGATGCTGATGCTCAGGACTTCACGCAGGATCGTGTGTATTGCTCATGGATGGGTAGCAACCCACTTTGGTTCATCTCTGAGGGCTGGGACGACCTTCGTCTAGGTGGTTCGCTCGAGAATATCATGAAACGTCAGCGTAGCCCTCTGCTCAAGGTGTGGTTCACTACCCATGGCAACATCCTAGATGCTGGAGGCAACTCTACAGGTTACATGGCTGAGGACGAAGACTTCATGGGCGTTCGTCAGGGTATCGCTATGATCAACAAGTCTACGAAGTTTAAGGGCTATGGTCCTTACTCTCGTGCTGGTGCTGGTATGATCAACATGCCTCTGCCCTGGATCAAGCGCACTGAGAGCCTCTTCATCATGGCTGAGGCTGCTCTGCGTGGATGGACTGTGCCAGGCGGTGTGACAGCTGAGGAACTCTATCGTCGTGGGGTGATCCTCTCCTTCACGGAGAACGGTCTCTCTAAGGATGATGCTGAGGCGTACCTTGAGCAGACTACTGTAGAGCCTGTGGACTATGTCGATCCATATAATACGGTCAATAGCCTCAAGGGTCGTGTGAATGTCCCTGCGGGATGGAATGACGATGATAGCAACGAGGTTAAGCTCGAGAAGATTATCACGCAGAAGTATATCGCTGTCTTCCCTTGCTCGGCTCCTACGTGGACGACATTCCGCCGTACGGGTTACCCACGTCTCTTCCCTGTGTACCTCAACAACTGGCCTGGTGTCGATGGTGAGCTTCAGCTCCGTCGCATCCCCTATGTAGAGGATATCAACAACAAGCAGGAGCTTGCTACTCTGCCCGCGCTTCTCGGTGGTCCTAACGAAGGAGGTACGCGTCTCTGGTGGGACGTGCCAACCGAAGTGATCACGACGGAGCATGGAGACGACCAGGCTAAGAGCTTCAAGCGTGAGCCCAAGAACTTCTAAGCTCACCTCACCCCAATCAAGAACAAAAAGAATATGACACAGTATATGAAGAAACTCTTCTTCGCAGCTGCCGCTACCCTCCTCATCGGAGGACTAGCGAGCTGTAAGGACAGTGTGAAGCTCGACGATGCTGAGGCCGTATATATTACTATTACACCTCAGACGCCTTACCTCACTGTCGCTGGTGATACGATCACGCTCTCTGCTACGGTCAAGAATCTCGATGGCGAGGCTATCGAGGATGCTGTTATCACCTGGTCGATAGATGATGAGTCTGTAGCTCGCTTCGTCGAAGGTACACCTCGCATCTATGCAGTCAAGGGTGGTGAAGGCAAGAGCACCAAGATCCGTGCGACCCTCCAGAACGGCAAGTACGCTACGACCAACGTCTCTGTCAATAAGCTCTCGTCTGCTACCCTCACGGCGATGCTGACGAATACGCAGGCAGCGAGTGATACGATTTATGTGGCTACAGGTGCTAACACGGATCTCCTCGTGGTGACGCGTCCCGAGAAGCTTCTCGAAGCCTATACGCCCGAGATCCTCGAGGTAGACGAATCACTCTTCACGATCGGCAAGCGTGCGCTCGACCCTGAGGCAGACAAGGCGGTTATCGAAGCTACTCCCAAGGGAGGTATCTGGTACACGATTCGCCCTGTGCCTGGCAAGACGGGTACGCACACCTTCAAGTACAAGGTCGGCTCAAATGTGCTGCCTATCGTTGTCAAGGTAGGTACGCGTGTCAATGACGACTCCAATGCTACCTATGGTGTAGCACTCAATGCGGGTATGTCAGAGGCAGAGCTGTCTAAGACTGTAAACCTCGGACACAAGGAGACGGTGACAGTCTATGTGAAGGCTACGCCTGCTACCGAGGAAGCCTTCAATGAGATCAAGAATGATCTCGTGTGGAAGCTTGCTGGAGCTGGTGGTACGATCACGGCGACTAGCGCAGAGTATACGGCTGATGCCTTCCTCTTCAAGGCTGACGTGACTGCTGGTGCCATCCCTGGTGAATTCAGCGTCTCGGCAACGATCCAGGGCAAGACTGCTCGTCAGTCTTATCGTGTGGAAGACTTCGCTAGCAAGCCTTTTACTGGTCTCACCTTCGGGCGTATCACTGAGATGGAGCTACAGACTGGCGAGCAGAAGCCTCTCACGCTTGTGGTTAATCCTCGCGCTTCTCAGGCTGCTATCCTCTCGGATATCAATAGCATGGTGAAGTTCTCTAAGCCAGATATTGCTGAGTTTATCAATGATAATGGTGTTTACCAGCTACGCGGTCTCGCTGCTGGTCAAACGAATTTCATCGTGACGGTACGTGGTCAGGAGTTCGCACTGCCCATCACGGTGGTGGCTGCTCCTACGGCAGTGACGATCGACAACACCACGCCTGTAGGTGTGATGGCTGGTGACGTAGTAGACTGGTCTGCCGTAGTGACTATGGCAGGTACTGACCAGCCCACGTACTCATTCCTCACGTGGTCAACATCAGACGCTACTGTGGCTGGTATTAATGGCTCTGCTACAGGTCAGAAGGTTCAGCTCATCGGTAAGGAGGTAACCGAGCCCAAGACTGTGACTGTGAAGGCTGACTACCGTGGCAAGAGCATGACGCGTGAACTGACGGTTTATCCTGTACAGCCTAATGCAGAGTTTGCCAACGACAAGATCGATGTCGCACAGAGTGGTCTACTCTACAACAGCACGAAGCTTGAGTTTGTCCTGTCTGCCCTGTCTGGTCATGTGCTTCCTAGCCCAATCAACGTAAAACCCAAGAGTGGCTCGATCGCCTTCACTCCTGGCTCCACGTATAATGCGGCAGACTACAATATCGATGTAAACTGGAAGACCCTCAGCAAGCACGCTACCTCTGGTACCATCAAGGTAACGGAAGGTACGGAGGCTGGTAAGATCAACATCACGTTCGACCTCACGCTCAAGCTTCACAGCGGTAAGGAAGTGAGGGTGACGGGTACGCTGACTAACCTTCAGGCTGTCTCTTAGTAAGATAATTCAAGAAGCTCGGGTATTGCTCTCCTGGAGAGAGTACTCGAGCCTCTCCCTCAGATAATTCACCAATTAATACAAACAGAAATGAGCAAGAAGATTTCTTTATGCTTGGGCTTGTCTAGCCTCCTGCTCCTCTCCTCTACGCTTGGCGCACAGAGTCCTGCCAAGTACATCAAGTGGAGTGGCGACACGGACAAGTTCTATACTGCCTATGAAGCATGGCAAGAAGGTCAGCCTCTCTACCCTAATGCGGCAGAGGATGAAAACTTCTTCATTAGCCGTGTGAAGTTTCGCGATCGCTTCGTGAACCGCCAAACTCAGGCGCATTCAGGTATCAACGACACCAACGAGAAGAAGGTGATCAACTGGGTGCCCATCGGGGTGGGTGACAATGGTAATGCCAATGCTCTCCCCTCAGGTATCTACGACAGTGATGTGTTCTCTATGTGGAACAACATCACGCACTATGGTAACTGGACTGCTCCTCTAGTCCGTGTACCAGGTGCATTCATGGATGCTGCGCACAAGAACGGGGTGTCTACCTCTGCACTGGCTTCAGTGCCCTGGTCTGCCAACGTCTCTGCTGGCGATGGCACGCACGGCTCTAACCTCGCAGCCCTCTACAATGGTGGTGCGGAGAAGTTCGTTAAGTTCCTCAAGCAGTATGGTATCGATGGCTGGGGTATCAACTCAGAGTTCAATACCAACCAGACGTTTGCGACGAACCTTAAGAAGTTCATGGCAGATACCTATGCAGAAGCTACGACTAAGGGAATCCCTCAGTATGCTATGGCGTGGTACACGCTGATGAGCAATGATGGCAAGGTCGGCTTCTTCGATGGCCTAGCATCTAATAACCTTGATTGGTTCCATTATCAAGGTCGTCCTGCATCAAACTTCTACTTCGGTAACTACAACTGGAATTCTAGCCAGCTCGCAGCCAATGAGACGCACGCTGGCAACCTCGGTCGTGACTCTCGCGATGTGTATGCAGGGATGAACCTTCAGGGTGCTCAAGGAAAGCGTTGGACGCTCCTTCAGAACTACAAGACCTCTATCGGTCTCTGGGGTGCGCACAACATGAACATGTTCTTTGAGTCGCGCAATGAGAAGGGTGCTGTAGCAGAAGTGCAGCAGCAGACCTACCTCACGCGTACGGAGCGCTTCTTCGGCAATGGTTCGCAGAACCCTGCCAAGCAGCTTGTCGTCAAGGACGGTCTCGGTATCGGTGTGGACTGGCTTGAGAACTTCCATGGTCTGAGCGCCTTCGTATCAGCGAAGAGCGTACTGCAGTGGAGTCTTGATGACATGCCTTTCTACTCGTTCTTCAACCTCGGTAACGGTCGCTTCTTCAACGTCAAGGGTGAGAAGAAGTTCTCTGGTGAGTGGTACAACCTCGGTATGCAGGACTACCTGCCTACATGGCGCTACTGGTTTGCCAACGAGTACCTCGGCACGAATGTGGCAGAGAAGGGGCTTAAGGCTACCTTCACTTGGGAAGATGCTTGGTTCGGTGGTTCATCACTTCAGATCACGGGTGACAATGCCAATAGCGAGTTCCTCCATCTCTTCAAGACGAAGTTTGCCCTTAAGGCTGGTGACAAGATTCGCCTTCGTGTGAAGATCGTCAATGGCTCTACGAAGCTCGCTCTCGTGGGCTCGGCTGTAGGTCAGGAGAGGGAGGCGCGTACCTATGAGCTCTCTAAGTTCCAGGCTGATCTCCTCGGAGAGTGGCAGGAGCTCGAGATCCCTGTAGGTAGTGGTTTCTCAGACTTCCGTCTCGCAGGTAGCGAAATGGCAGCTGTAGCACTTCGCTTCTCTGCGTCATCTAACCTCACGCTACGCATTGGTGAGTTCTCTATCATCCGTGGTGATGTCGTTAAGCCAGGTACCCCTACGATCAAGGAGAACTTTACCAAGGCTTACAACTATACCTATAAGGGTATCGATGGTAAGATCGTCTTTGAGATGGCAAAGCCTGAGGGCTTCGAAGCCAATCAGCATGTGTACAACGATGACGTGAAGACTGCCTTCTTCAAGCTCTATAGCCAGCAGAAGGGCGGTGAGATCAAGTTCGTCGGTGCTACGACATCATGGGCAGGTCTCTACTTCTCAGCTCCTTTCAATGCGACTGGTGAGCAAGAAATTCGTTTCGGTGTCAGCGCTGTCGGCCTCGATGGTGCGACTGAGGGAGAGATCGCATGGAGCCAGTGGAAGAAGGCCGGTACCCTCGAGATCACTGACAATGTCACGATCAACAAGGCTGTGATCAAGCCTGATGAGCCATTCGAAGTGAAGTTTGAAGACCCCAACCACTCTGTGGCCAAGTGGGAGATCCTCAAGGATGGTGCAGTTATCTATACGACCCCTGCTGATGCCAAGAGCTTCACGCACCAGCTCCCTGATGAAGGGCTGTATGACGTTCGTGTATCGGGCTCATTCAACAAGACTTTCTCTGGTCTGATCCAGGTGTCTGCTACCCGAGTAGGTGCTGTGCCTGTTATCCAATCGCTAACCTTCAACGGTAACTCGGAGACGGCAAAGAGCACGATCAAGACTACAAACCTCCTCGCCTATACGGGTCGCTCTGCTGACGGTGCCGTGTCTCGTGGTCTCAACCTCCAGGAGAGTCCTCTAGGTCTCAGCGCTGGTGATATGTTTGGAAATGATGTGACGGGTCAGCCCGACTACACGCTTGCATTCTGGATCAAGTTCACCAGCCTTGCTAAGGCGGATGATGGTATCCATATGCTGAATATCCGTCAGCCAAGCGCTAACTGGCCACAAAACAACTGGGGTCATCTTTGGTCTCAGTATATGCCTCCTACGGATTCTAAGCCAGGTGTCTATGAGCTTACCCTTCGCGGTAAGAGCACGCACATGAAGAATGTGTACGAAGGTATCGACTTCAAGATCGGTGTGTGGACGCATATCGCCTACACCTTCGAGAAGACTGACGCTGGTCGTGTAGTGCCACGTCTCTACATCAACGGTAAGTACGTTCCTACGACGAGCTGGGGACCAGAGCATGGCGCCAAGACTCCAGGTGAGAACACTACTGGTTTCAGCAATATGAATGACCTCTCACAGAACTATGTGATCATGTTCGGTGGTGAAGCTCACAAGCGTGCTGGTATCGGTGGTGTGCTAGACGATGTGAAGTTCTACAAGCGCGCTCTGACTGCAGAGCAGGTGGCTAAGCAGATGTACTCTACGACGCCATTCGAGGATGCAGATACTTCTAGCGACCTAGCAGGCTTCTGGGACTTCGAGACAAATGCTAACGCTAGCCACGTCTTCGAAAGTCCTAATACAGGCAAGACGATCGGTATCGGTCGCCTCGTAGCTGCGCCTCAGCTGGGTGAAGGTGTGACCATCTTTACTCCTCTTGTACCTGCCTTCGAAGCTGGTTCACCATTTATCAATGGTAATGCCTTCAAGGTGGAGACTAAGGCTAAGTGGGACTTCGCTAGGGGTCAGCTCGTAGAGGATGCTGGCAACAAGGATACTGCTGGTGGTGCTAAGGTAACCTATGCACGTACAGGTAACTACACGGGTACGCTCACGCTGACGAATAGCTGGGGTAGCGCAAGTAAGACCATCCAGCTGATCGAAATCACCGATCCAGATAGCGCAGAGATGACTGACGAGATCAGCCTGACTGCATTCCCTAACCCATTCGTAGAGTCTGTAGCTGTGCGCTTCGCTGCTGCAGGTGAGTACATGGTATCGCTCTTCGACCTCTCTGGCAACACGGTTAGCCGTGAAGCCCTCGTAGCAGAGGCCGGTGGCGTACACCAGCTCACAGTGAATGCTCCTGCAGGTGTTTACCTCATGCGCATCACGACGATGGACGGCAAGCTCCTTCAGACGATCAAGCTTCAGAAGAAGTAACCCTTCCCCTCTCTCTCGGCTTATAGCCACGTGCTCGTCTAGAGCCGTAGAGCTATAGCCCCTAGACCTCGTCCGCGCTCCCCCTGGTGGGGAAGCGGGCGAGGTCTCCCTTTGTAGATCGCCGTGCGCCCTCTCCGTACGTGACCGTCTGGGCTTATCTAGCACTCTGCTGATGATCGGCGGGTGATGGCGATGGGGAGTTATAGTTGGTCACCGAGGGGACTTACCTTAAGTCGCCCGCGGGACTTACAGTAAGTCCCCTCGGCGACTTAAGGTGAAACCCTCCTGGCGTGTATGCGTGCATGTATGTACGCGTGCACGTGGGGGTAAATCGCGGTCTCTCGTGTGGGGCTTAGATACGCACGGGGATGACGTTATGCACCGCTCTAGGAGCGTGTGCATAACGTCATAAAGAAGCTACGCCCCCAGGGACTCCGCTAGAGGAGCCCTGGGGGCGTAGGGTCGTATAATATGGGGCTTGTGAGGCTCTAGCCCTTGCGTACGGGGATGCTCTTGAGCACCTCGAGCAGGTGCTGCCACCAGAGGTCTACCGTCTTGATCTCGATGCGCTCAGCTGGCGAATGCACGTCGCGTAGCGTGGGACCGAATGACACCATGTCGAGACCAGGGAAAACGTCGAGGATGAGACCGCACTCGAGACCTGCGTGGATCGCCTTCACCTTAGGCTCCTTGCCGAAGAGGCGACGATAAGCGTCAGCGCTTACCTTGAGGATAGGAGAGTCGGCATTGGGCTTCCAGCCTGGATATGGGTCGCGTACCTTAGCGTCAGCGCCTGCGAGGGTGAAGACACTCTGCACCATCTCGCTCGTGCTGTCGCGGAGGCTCTCCGTAGAGCTACGCTGGCTGGTCTCTACTCGGATCTTGCCATCGACGAGCTTGATAGAGGCGAGGTTGTTTGACGTCTCTACGAGACCCTCCAGCTCGTGGCTCATACCGAGGACACCATGAGGGCAAGCGTAGAGCGCACCGACGAGGCGAGCCTTGACGCTGTCGGCGATCACCTGGCTCGCTGGGCTAGCGGCCTCGAGGGTGATATTAACGTTGGGATCTACGCGCTGTAGCTCTGCCTGTACATTGGTGCGGAGCTTGGCGATGATCGCCTCTACCTGTGCCTTGTCGCCTGCCTTGATGGCGATGGTTGCCTGAGACTCGCGGGGGATAGCGTTGTGCAGGTTACCGCCCGTGATGCTCGCGAGCTTGTAGTCTACGGCTTGACCGATGGCGAAGAGGGCGCGCGTGAGCACCTTGTTGGCATTGCCAAGCCCTACGTGGATGTCACCACCAGAGTGACCGCCCTTGAGCCCGAAGACCTTGATCTGGACGAACTCTAGCCCTGCGGGCGTGGGCTGATATTCGGGATCGAACTCAGCGATCACACCCATACCACCAGCACAGCCGATGAAGAGCTCGCCTTCGTCTTCACTGTCGAGGTTGAGCAGGATCTTACCAGAGAAGAGGCCTGGCTTCAGACCCATCGCTCCCGTCATGCCAGTCTCCTCGTCTACGGTGAAGAGACATTCTACTGGACCGTGCTCTAGGTCAGTGGCAGCGAGGACAGCCAGCTCGGCAGCACAGCCGATACCGTTGTCTGCGCCGAGGGTCGTGCCGTCAGCGCGGAGCCATTCGCCATCGATGACCGTGCGGATGGGGTCGTGGTCGAAGTCGAAGACCGTATCTGTATTCTTCTCGCACACCATATCGACGTGGCTCTGCAGTACCACGGTCTCGCGGTTTTCGTAGCCAGGGGTAGCGGGCTTGCTGATGACGAGGTTGCCGACCTCGTCCTGCTTGTATGAGAGGTTGTGCTGCTTAGCGAAGTCTATGAGGTAGGCTAGGATGCGCTCCTCCTTCTTGGAGGGGCGAGGTACCTGGGTGATCTCGTGGAAATACTTCCACACGCTTTGGGGATTCAGTGATGTAATGTCCATTATACGAATTGTTACGTCGGTTTGTATGAGGTAAGTGGAAAAGTCTTACCTTTGCCTTGCACAAATATAGTAAAAAAGAATCATGTCTCTACTATTTATCGTCACGACTATCATCGTGGCTCTGGCGGTTGTCTTGCTGGCGATCGGGATCATCCTGCGCCGTGACGGACGCTTCCCCAGTACCCACGTCGGGAGCAATGAGGCTATGCGTGAGCGCGGTATCGGGTGCCACACGTCTCAGCACCGTGACGCCCAGGGTCCTCGTTCGCTCGCAGAGCGTCGGGCAGCTCGGGAGCAGTAGACGCTGGCTCTGCCCTCTCCCCTTATGGTTATAAAGACTACAAACATAAATATGACAAAGAAAAACCTATTTGCCTCTATGGCAATGGCTGTGGCCTGCACGGCTGCACTCCTCGGCACCTCTTGCCAGCAGGGCAAGACGGGTGCTGCATCTGCTACTGTCGCCTCTAGCGAAGAGATCGCTGCTCTGCCTATCGCCTACGTGCGTATGGACTCTGTCCTTGCCGAGTACAAGTATTCGCAGGAGATCCAGGAGAAGCTCAAGGCTGATGCCGCAGCAAGCGAGAAGCAGCTACAGGGTCGTGCTGCTGCCTTCCAGAAGGAAGCGGAGGACTTCGAGCGTCGTGTGCGCATCAACGCCTTCGTAAGTCAGGAAGCAGCGCAGGCAGCGCAAAACAAGGTGCTCAAGCTCCAGCAGGATGCCGCCGCCCTCCAGCAAGACCTCGCACAGAAGCTCGCGCAGAAGCAGGGACTCATGCAGGAGGATCTGATGAAGGACATCCAGGCAAAGCTCAAGGAGTTTAACGGTGGTCGCTTCAAGCTTATCCTCACCAATATCGGGGTGCTCTATGCTGACGACGCGCTCGACATCACAGAGGCATTCATCCAGCATCTCAACGAGAACTACTCAGGTGCTGCCCCTGTCGCCTCAGCCGACTCCACAGCCAAGAAGTAAAGACCTCGCCCGAGCGAGATACGCGCCTCGTACCTTAGAACCCTAGGATGCGAAGCCCTAGACGAGAGCCGAGCGATAGCGCCACGACTGATGGCGATGTCACTCGGCTCTCTGCTTGTCTCTCCACTGGAGGCTCATGTATCACTTTCTCAACAGCTGACCCAATGAAACGATTTATCCTCGCCCTCGCCCTTATCGCAGGGCTAAGTCTCCCAGCCTTCGCCCGTGGCTGGAACATTCGTCTAGAGGCTGGCGGTAACGCCAACAACATCACCGAGAGCGCGAGCGGTTACAAGGCGGCGTACGGCTATCAAGCTGGCGCGGCTCTAGAGCTAGCCCTCGTCAAGGGTGTGTATATTGCCCCTGGAGTGACCTTCTCCCGTGCGTCCTCCAAGAGTGGCATTGCCCTCCCAGGTGCCGATATCTTCCCCGAGCTACGTGCCGACAACCTCCAGATCCCTCTGACCCTCGGTGTGCGCTTCAAGCCCGTTGGGGTGCTGGGCATCTCCCTAGAGGCAGGTCCCTATATCAGCTATACGCTAGATAGCAATGAGACGATCGGGGAGACTGCCCGCAATATCCTCGACGGACTCTCCACGGGCGATCGTATTGCCTGGGGTGTGGGTGCCTCGGCAGCCTTCGAGATCTCGGTAGTGTATCTGCGTGCAGGCATTCAGAAGGGGCTCAATAAGCCTACAGCTAGCGCGATGTACTCCGTCCTACGTGATGCCCTGCAGATGGGCAGTGCGCGCGATGCTAATTTGTATTTGACGTTGGGGCTCCGCTTCTGAGCGCGCGTATTGAGCGCGCGTATAGCACGGCGCTAGCTTCGTTGCCATCGACTCTCGGGTTCAGTCACGTACGCAAGTACGCTCCTTTCACCCTCGGTCTCGGCGCCTTGCTATCACCGCACCCTACGCACGCTCAGCAGTATGTGTCACTACATCGTACGGGGCAGGCTAGTCGAACTAGCTTGCCCCGTACGATGTAGTCTGCGCTAGCGCGGTATGGCTAGCTGTGTGCTGTGGTCACTTAGAGCAGAGGACAGCGGGCAATGTAGGTGTCGATGCTCCTACGCGCTTCGTCGATGGCGGTGAAGACTTCGTCGCTGGCAGGGACGAGCGGGAGGCGAAGGGTGTTGTGCGCGATGATGCCACGCTGGTAGAGTAGGGCTTTGATGCCTGCGGGATTACCGTTGGCGAAGAGCTGGACGTTCATCTCGCGTAGCTCCTGCTGTATCATGTCCGCCTCGTGGTATCGCCCCTCGAGGCTGAGGTGAATGAGGCGGGTGAAGAGGCGGGGGTAAGCATTGCCGATGACGGAGATGACCCCGCGTGCGCCGTTTCGGATGAAGTCGATGGAGATGTTGTCATCCCCCGAGAAGACGGAGAAGTCTTCTCGCTCGATGAGCTGGAGCGCCTGCTCGGCTTGCGCTACGAAGCCCGAGGCTTCTTTGATGCCGATGATATTGGGGCAGGCATTCGCCAGTCGGGCAACGGTCTCGGGTGTCATATTGACCCCGACGCGTCCAGGGACGTTGTAGAGGATGATGGGCAGAGGGGTGCACTCCGAGAGGTAGGCGAAGTGGCGGAATAGTCCTTCCTGCGTGGGCTTGTTGTAGTACGGCACGACGGATAGGATGGCGGAGATGCCCGTGGTGTCCATGGTGCGGAAGCGTTCGCCTAGCTCGCGGGTGTCGTTGCCTCCTAGCCCTACGACGAGGGGCGTACGCCCTGCGACACGCTCGACGACGCGGGCAGTCACCGCATTGCGCTCATCGCGCGTCAGGCACGGAGACTCGCCTGTCGTCCCATGTACGACGAGGAAGTCTGACCGCTCCTCTAGCTGAAAGTCAATAAGCCTGTCGAGGCTCTCGTAATCTACTTCTCCCTCCGCGTCGAAAGGGGTAACGAGCGCTACCCCCATCCCATAGATCTTCTGTCGCTTCATCGCTGTACGTTGCTAAATTCGCTCCTAATATGATGCTCTCCACAAATATACGAACTTTTGCGTCTCGTGCTCTAGTGCTGGGCAGGTGCGTCGGGCGATGTGCGTATCCCTGATGGGGTCACCGAGCTTCGCCCCCGAGCCTTGCAGGGCAATACCGCTATCAAGCGTCTTGACCTCAATGGCGTGCGCCTCGTCGGTGAGGAAGCCCTTGCAGGTCTGACGGAGCTGCTAGAGCTCAAGGCTCCCCATGTCGAGACGCTCGAGCAGGGTGCACTTCGCGGATCGGGAGCGGGTCAATACTCTGGGAGAGGAGGCATGCGGACGGTCTACTTCACTGACCTCAGCCTCCCGAGTGCCAAGTATATCGGTGACGAAGCCCTGCAGGTAGCTGCCACGCTTCGCTATATGGGCATACCTCGGGCGGTGCGCATAGGTGCGCGGCAGTTTAAGGAGACCGCTCTGCTACACGACGTCATCGACCTCGGGGAGGCTACTGAGCTTGCCGAGGTCGATCCTACGGCATTCGCTCGGTCGCGCTCTTTCGAAAGGCAGGAGACGCTCTTCGTCCTGCCCGATGCCTCCCAGCGTCCTCTCCTGGGTGTCGATCGCCCGAGCTACAGTGGGGCTATGCCGCTCCATACGATGCGGCGAAGCCTAGCCTGAGCTTCGTAGCGAAGGCACCCAAGATGTATGGAATGATCATGTTCGAGCCGACCGACTTCCCTCGTCTAGGTCTCTTCACTGAGGGCAAGGTGCTGTATGCCGACCTCGGTGATGGCAAGATACGTCCGCCGAGACTCACGCGTGAGACGGATCATGCTACGGGCAAGACGACGGGCTACAAGCTCAACCTCGACTGGCTCCCCGTCGAGAACCCCACGATTCGCTTCTATGGCGATGTGGAGAGGCTGGAGATATTCTATGCCCGAGGCTTCTCTGAGCTTACGGTCGATGCCGAGCGCCTGCGTCGGACGCTACGTGGCTTCACTACGGGAATGCAGTCCCTCGGTCTGCCTGGCGTAGAGCTGAGTGAGCTGACGGCGCTCGAGACACTAGACTACGCGTGGGAGACAGCCCCCATCACCAGTATCTCTGGAGCCAATGTGCGTATGATGCACGGGGTCTTCTCCAAGTGTGCGAACCTCAAGACGATCAACTTCCCCAGGCTCGAGTCTACGGACGATACAGGACAGCCATTCAAATACGCGTACGAACTTGAGAAGACTGATATCTATATTGGCTTCATCTACCAATGTCCCAAGCTGGAGCAGGTCATCGGCAATGGCACACTCTACTACCATCCTCAGGCAACGGGGGGCTGTCACTCTGCCTGATGAGGTGACGAAGATCTGGGCGTATGCCTTCCAGGGGAGGGATATAACCTCAGTCAGCGGGGCGAATGTGCGCTACATCGCATCGGGGGCATTCGTGGGCTGTAGCCATCTCGCCAGTGTGGACTTCCCCAAGCTCGAGGATATCGATGGCAATGTCTTTTACAATACCCCAAACCTCAACGAGGTACGTAGCTCCAAGGGGATCTTCCTCTGGCGCAATGCCTCGGGAGCCATCTCCATCCCTGAGGGGCTAGAGGTGCTCGGGGACTGTGTATTCATGGAGAATAAGAACGTGACCTCCATCACCCTCCCCCAGTCGCTACGCTCCATCGGAGGCTATGCCCTCGCGGGCTCTGGTATCACGGCGATCAGCTTCCCCACACAGCTACACACCATCGGGGACGAATGTCCTCGTCTACGTCATCCCCAAGCCAGGCAAGATCCTCAAGGCGCTCTATGTCAATGGTACGCGCTATACGGGCAATAGCATGGGGGTAGTCATCGCCATCACGCACGACACGGAGGTGACGGCGGATGTCGTCGATCTCGACCTCATGGGCTATGCACTATGCGCGAGCGTAGACACGGAGCAGACACCTGTGGGAGACTATATCAATACTCTGATCAGGGTTACCTGTGGGGATCGCTGGATACGATCTCCTATACGCTATGATGTGGACATCTACGGACAGCCCGTCTCACCTGAGCCCATCATCGTGGACTGGGGTAGAGGTCGCTACACGGCGATCCGTGAGACCGAGCGATGGAGCCTACGTGTGCAGGTAGGCACTCATAGGGATGGACCTAATAGCGGGACTTTCGACCCCTACGTCGCCTGTATGGAGAATCCCACGATCAGGATCTACCGCTATGTCAATGAAGCGATCTCCTCAGAGCAGTACTCTAGCCACATCAAGCGCAATGCACTCAATGAGCTACGCATCTCTCATCCCGTCGCTGCCCTCTCGATAGCCACAGGTAGCAGGGCAGACCTCTCATGGCTCTCTATAGGACAGATAGATAGAGCCAATCAGACTGACAAAAGAGGTAGCATCAGTTCTCTTGACCTCACGGGCGTGAGCGAGCTGACTGGTCTGTTTCTGTCTCGTACTGCCCTTGACCACAAGAATATCCAGGGACTTAGCACTCTGCATAACCTCCGATTTATAGAGCTAGAGGAGAATGCGATCTCTGGCACGATCAATCTCTCTAGCCTGAGCCGTCTCCAGACACTGAGCATCATCAACAATCTCAATATCCCCGAGCTCCCTCAGACCCTTGAGGGGCTGATTGCTTCGCCTGTGCTCAAGTACATCTCCTTCGGGAGGTACACCATGATGAAAGCCTGTGGATGGAATGCTTTCTACGAGAGCCTGCCGACGGCGGTGGAGAGTGAGACGAATAGCCCCTCATTCTACATCTATGGTAGCCCTGAAGCTCCCTACAAGGATGTAGAGTACTCCAAGCTCAGCATCGCACGTGCCAAGGACTGGAAGCCCCGATATACCCATGGAGAGGGTAGTCGAGACATCCCTGAGCGCGGTGACAGCTGTGCCAACCCTGCCTACAGGCTAAGCCTACTGCCTGCCTCTGCGGGAGGGAGAGTCAAGGTGCTCAATGAGGGGATTACCCTCGATGACATCCCAGTCGGTACTATCATTCGCCTAGGTATAGAGCAGGAGGAGCTGTGGTTCGTCTCGAAGTATAGTTCTCGCTCGATGACTATCGTAATAGAGCCGGGGTCTATCCATCAGAAGACTCTAGAGCTGTCTAGGATGTTTTAGCACCTCACGGCGCGCTCCAGCAGTGCCTCGAGGCACTAGAGACGATAGCCCCCTCTGCATATAGAGGGGGCTATCGTCGTCTGGGGGGGGATTAGCCCCGCATCGAGGGGTTTCCCCTGTCTGCTTCTGACGCGATCTGTAGACTGCGGAGTGGGCGGTATCTCTACTTGGTACTCCGCTGACTATCGCCTTGGTACTCCCCCGACACTTCAGTAGGGACTCGGGGGACACTTCAGTAGGGACTCGACCGAGTCCCTACTGAAGTGTCGGGGGAGTCTTCGGTGCTTAGGCAACCCTACACGTACGCGCGGGTGCGCTCTTGCGCGCGCGCAATATTTCATTCGGTCTCGAGGGAGGCAGGGCAGAGCGACTGCGGGTGGGGTCGGGGAGGCGGTAGAGGTGTGGAGGGAGGGACGCTGTGCCTCTGCGTTCGCCATGTCAGGAGG
>JBHACZ010000027.1:0-30220 GCA_041854825.1 Porphyromonas sp.
AGCAGGAGTGCAGCGGGTGCGCCGAGGTATGCTACCCGCAGATAACGCTCCGCCTCGGGGATAAGTGCTGCCGACTCCTCTCCACCCACGACACCAAGGAAGAGGCTCATGACGGGGCTTAGCATCAGGATCACCACCGAGCCGATGAGGGCGAGCGACGTCCCGACGGCAAACTGCCTCATCATCGCTCCCTCGTCGCCTCGTCCATAAGCTTGAGCGGTAAAGCCTGTCGTCGTCATGCGCAGGAAGCCCCAGAGCCAGAAGGTAAAGTTTGCCACGAGGCTTGCGATAGCGACGGCGCCGAGCGACTCAGCGCGCTCCATACGCCCCGCTATGGCGGTATCTGCCAGCGATAGCAGGGGGACGCTGATATTGCTAATAATGTTGGGGATAGCCAGCATCATGATCTGGCGATACATCTTCATACAGAGAGAGGATCCTAGAGAATAATGATAAGGGATGAAGTCAATACCTACAGCAACGCAGAAGCACGAGACGAGAGCTACACATCCCACCGTGAGGGGATGCACGAGCCCCCGTCTCGTGCTTCTGCGCTAGCTTCGCTAGTCTACGCTAGCGATATATAGTTGCTACTGAGCGAAATGCACTCCCTTGACACGCTGCCAAGCGCCACGGGTGAAGTCAGGCACCTCGACGGGAGCAGAGCTATTCTCGAGAGAGATACGTGTCAGCTCGCCGATAGCAGACCACTCTGCTAGGTCATACACGTCCATATCGAGGGGCAGACCTCTCTGCAGGCAATAGATGAGGCGGTAGTCCATGATGAAGTCCATACCTCCGTGTCCGCCGACCTTCTTCGCCTTCTCTGCGATGTCGCGGGCGATGGGATGCATGTACTTATCCATAAGCACGTCCTGCGCCTCCTTGCTGATGAAGCCGTGGCTGGTAAGATCTTCGTGGTTGGGCACCGCTGCCTTATTTTCCTCCGTGGGGCGAAGGCTAATACCCTGCACGGGATACTTATTGGCAAAGCCATCCGTACCCACGAGCTGATACATGCGGTCGTAGGGGCGATAGGAAGCGACGTTGTGCTCCAGATAGATCGTCTTACCACGGCTGGTCTTGATGAGGGTATGGGTCATCTCGCCGTTCTTGAACTCCCCTACTGGCTCACCACGCATCTTCTCAATGTACTTGGGGATCGTCACAGCTGGCACGTCCATAGAGACGAGGTAGTCCATCTTGTCCCCGCGGTGAATGTCGAGAGCGAAGCATACGGGACCGAGGCCGTGCGTGGCGTAGACGTCGCCACGGTGCTCTTTGTTGTACTGGAAGCGCCAGTCAGCTTCGTAGTCGAGCCAGAAGTCCTCGAGGTTGTGGATATAAGCCCCCTTACCGCTGAGCACTTCGCCGAAGAGTCCCTGCTGAGCCATGTTGAGCGTCGTGAGCTCGAAGAAGTCGTAGACACAGTTCTCCAGCATCATGCAGTGGCGCTGGGTACGCTCTGCCGTATTGATCACATCCCACGCTTCCTTGAGATTCATCACCGCAGGCACTTCGCATGCGACATGCTTGCCCTGCTCCATGGCATAGATCATCATCTCGGCATGGTGCTTCCAGTCGGTGGCGATATAGACGAGGTCGATGTCGTCACGCTCACAGAGCGCCTTCCATGCGTCTTCGCTTCCGCTATACTCGGCAGCCTTGGGCAAGCCTGCACGAGATAGAATGGCTTGGCTCTTGGTCACGCGGTCTGCATGCAGGTCAGCGAGCGCCTTGATCTCTACGCCTTCGATCTGGGTAAATCTATGCACTGCACTAGGCCCGCGCATCCCCAGCCCGATGAAGCCCACACGCACCACGGGGATGGGGGCATGGCGTAGCCCCAGCACGTCGCGCTGTCCCGCAGGACGCTCAGGCACTGGCATGCGGATAATATGCGACTGTGGGGTAGTGACCGCCTGCTCTAGGCGAGGGGCAACCTTCTTACCGCCACGACGCTTCTGCCCCTGTGCCTCGGCATCTGCTCCAGCGAGCAACAGCCCTGCGCAAGCTAGCGAAGCAATAACTTTCGTCATTCTCATAATGATAGCTCTAATTGATGATTGGTAATACGTTGCCCAAAGATACAAAGACTGTGCGGAAGACAAGGCAAAGAGACACAAAAACCTCAAGAAGCAAAGCACGCCCACTCCAACGATCCCAATCAGCCCCCACCGTCCTTGCCTACCCTCTGCGCCTGCGCCACCACAGCCAGAGGACGAGGGCAAGCAATAGCCAGGGCGCAAGGCGGGTCACGAGGCGAGCGCCGAGGGATAAGGGCGAGCGAATAGCCTTGGTCTCAGCACTAGCAGTAGCACGCTCCGTATAGACGCGCTCTGACTGCGCCTGGCTGTGCAGGCTGTCGGTGCGGGCATCTGCGCGCCGTCTCGCCTCGCTGGTACGACGGCGATAGGTTCGCCAGAGGCGACGAGGGGGCAAGCTGTCACCACGCTCCTCCCACAGCTCGATGGTCTCGGTATCCGTAAGCTCCCGCCACTCCTCGGCGCGGGCATCGTGATGGTGATGGGCGGTTAGGCTTCTCTGGGCAAGGCTATCCGTGAGGGTGTGGACGCGCTCCATCGTCTTCAGCCGAGCAGTACGGCATCCACCGAGGAGGAGGGACATCATGGTGCAGGCGATAGTGAGCTGGAAAGCAAGGGACTTAGCACCCGCCTTCCGTCGGGTCATTACAGGGGTCATCATTGTGTTTTCCATTCTGAGTGTGTGATTCGTTTCGCTGTCTAGGCAGAGATAGCTACCGCGGGGTACCATGTAGCAGGGTATAGTCTCTTCTTAGACACTGCGAAGGTAGCACCCACCCCAGGTAGCGTGTGACACTTAATGGTAATTAGCTTCGTATCATGCTCTGTCACAGACATGAGTTTTCTCTTCCTCACGCCTAGTCTGTCGGGTGGGGCATCCACACAGAGCACAACCAAGGGTGCGGGAATAGCGAAGTCCTTCACCCCCATAGCTACCATCCTCTCGGCAAGTCACCGAGCGAACCCTTCCCCTCTGGTCGCTCCTCCGCCCACCTACTGATGTCTCCCCTCCCTACCTACTGATGTCTCCTCTGCCTACCTAGTGGATACTCCTCCGACACTTCAATAGGGACTCGGTCGAGTCCCTATTGAAGTGTCCCCTGAGTCCATATTGAAGTGTCGGGGGAGTATCAAGGTGTTAGTCCCCCCTTACGCATACGCGCGCGCATGCCCTCGCGCGCATAAATCTCAATCGGTCCAGGGGAAAGCAGGGAAATATACTCGAGGGATGGCTCTGTAGACTGCACCAGGATGAAGTTCGGTCACGAATATGTATAGCCACGATCGCCTCCCGCCTATACACTGGCATCCTCTAGCTCTGAGTATTGAGCTGAATAAATAGAAAACGTCCCGAGTGCACTAGGTGCATTCGGGACGCTCTATCCTTTGTGACTCCGACAGGATTCAAACCTGTAACCTTCTGATCCGTAGTCAGATGCTCTATTCAGTTGAGCTACGGAGCCTCATTGATTTCGACTGCAAAGGTAGATATTATTTCTGAATATGCAAGACCCAAGACAAATAGTTTGAGAAAATTCCCCCACCCCTACACCGAACTATCGGGGTACCTTGAGGAGTTATTGATCAGAAATAGCGATATTTGCAGAGTCGGGACTGCACTAATGTGCCGACGCTTAGCGTTTATAAACATTGGAATAGATTACAAGATAGACGATGATATTACGACTACGATATACAGCTCTGCTGATGGGGCTAACGCTGTCCCTAGGCATAGCACAGGCAAGCAATGACCTCCCGAGCCACCTATTCGGCAAGGGGGACACCCGCGCGATGGATCGCTGGGTAGATAGCGTCTACACCTCCCTCTCTACCGAGGAGAGGCTAGCCCAGCTCATCATGCCCATCATTTATCCCTCGGCAGACGAAGCACGCATCTCCAGCGAAGAGGCACGCGTGCGCAAGCATCGCTGGGGCGGTATCCTCTACCAGCGTGGGCTTCTGGCTGAGCAAGCGCAGATGGACGCACGCCTACAGCGTGCCAGCCGTACCCCCATGCTCATCGCCCTCGATGGCGAGTGGGGGCTATACATGCGCCTTAAGGATGCACCCCGCTACCCGCGCAACATGGGGCTGGGGCTACAGGGTGACGAGCAAGCCCTCTACGACTACGGGAGAGAGGTAGCACGTCAGTGCCGACTTATGGGAATTCACGTCAATTTCGCCCCTACGGTAGACGTCAATATCAACCCCCGAAATCCGGTCATCGGCACGCGTAGCTTCGGCGAAGACCCTAAGACTGTCGCCCGCCTATCGCTCGCCTATGCACAGGGGCTAGAGGACGGAGGCGTGCTGTCGGTGGCGAAGCATTTCCCAGGACACGGGGACACCAGCGAGGACTCGCACAAGACCCTGCCACTCGTCTCGGCAGACAAACGACGCATGCAGAGCGTCGAGCTACACCCCTTCGAGCAGTATATCCGCGGGGGCTTCGGAGGCATTATGACAGCACACCTAAGAGTACCTGCCTATGAGCCTAGGCCTATCCCCAGCTCGCTAAGCGAACGCATTATCACAGGGCTACTGCAGGATGAGATGCGCTTCGGCGGACTCATCTTCACCGACGGACTCGAGATGAAGGGCGTCCACGGCACCGAGATGGGAGATGTGGGCGTAGCGGCTCTACGCGCAGGCAATGATATTCTCCTAGGTCCCTCCAATGCCGAGGCACAGCTCTCCACGCTCGTCTCTGCCCTCGGTGCTGGACAGCTAGACCCCGCCAGCATCGAGCGTAAGGTGCGCAAGGTGCTGGCATACAAATGGCGCCTCATCATCTCCGAACCCGATAGGCGCGCCCCTGCCTCATCCGTACGTCAGGCGATCTACACGCCCGAAGCAACCGCCCAGATGCGTGCGCTCTGGCGCTCATCACTCCACTACCTCAGCCGAGACAGTGGCATAGAGAAGGGCATTAGCTCCGGGCGCTACAAGCGCATTGCAGTGGTACAGGTAGGCAAGGCACCTGCTACCCTACCCGAGCGTCCTACCCACGGACTAGGAGGAAGCACGATCACATACATCACCTGGAGCGCAGGCGTTCGCCTCGATAGCTACGATCTCGTACTGGTCAATGCCCTCCAGCCCGGTGCGCTCCCCACCGAGACCCTGCAACGGCTCTCCGCCTCACGCCCCGTGCTGATCGCCTACTACACCTCGCCCTACCGAGTAGGCAAGCTACCGAGCTGGGCGCGCTCCTGTAGCCACGTCATCGTCGCGATGGAGGGCGCACCCGAGGCACAGCAGGCAGTCCTTAGCCTCGTGGCAGGGACATCCGCCTACGGCAGAGGCACCGCACCTGAGCCGACGACGACCCGACCCGATGCCGACGACCCGACGGCAGAGATGACACCAGAGCAGACCGCCTCTACCCAGCTCAAGCCACAGACGGCTACCGCTCGCCTCATGGCACATACAGCACAGATCAATCGCCCACGCCTCGCCCGTATCGACGAGATCGTGGGCGAAGGCATCCGTTCGGGAGCCTTCCCAGGGTGCCAGGTCTATGTGATGCACCGAGGGCAAGAGGTATATTCGCGTGCCTTCGGGACGATGTCGGGATCCGTACGTGCAGAGCGCGTCACACCCGAGACGATCTACGATGCTGCCTCCGTGACCAAGGCACTGGCGATGACTCCCGCCCTCATGCTCCTCGTCGCCGACGGCAAGCTCAGCCTCATGGCATCCGTCTCGACCTACCTGCCCGAGCTGCGCGGTACAGATGTCGGCAGAGCCTCCATCCGCTCCCTACTCCTGCATCAGTCGGGGCTTCCCCCTGGGCTCAACTTCTATACCGACCTCATCGACACGGCGAGCTACGAGGGTGCGCTGATACGCTCGAGAGCCTTCGCAGGTGGCATTCCCCTCGGGGGCAATGCCTACGGCAACCCTCACTTCAAGTGGCTGAGCACCTACATATCGTCCCACCGCACAGCTACACACAGCCTCACGATGGCAGAGGGGCTGTATATCACTCCTGCCTTTCGCAAGCGGATGATCGAGCGTATCGGCGCGCTTCACCTACGCCACCCAGGGCAGTATCGCTACAGCGACCTCGGATTCATCCTCCTCCAGCAGGTAGCAGAGCGCATCGCAGGCGAACCGCTAGATGCCCTCCTTGCCCGCAGGATCTACAAGCCCATCGGTGCCCATGTGTACTTCAACCCTCTCCAGCAAGGCATCACCCGTGAGCGCATTGCCCCCACCCACGACGATCGATTCCTGCGCAAGCAGGTCATCCGTGGCACCGTAGACGACGAGTCCGCCGCCTGCCTCGGAGGCGTCTCGGGTAGCGCTGGTCTCTATGGCTCGGCATCCGAACTAGCCAAGATCGCCCAGCTCCTGCTCTCTCGAGGTCGCCACGACGGCAAGGAGATCATCCCCGCACGCGTCGTAGACCTCTTCATGACGACCACGGGCGTAGGAGGACGCAGAGCTTTGGGCTTCGACAAGCCGACGAATAAGCCCACCAGCCCTGCCGCCGAGAGTGCTTCCATCCGCTCTGTGGGTCATCTCGGCTTTACCGGTACGGCATTCTGGGTCGATCCCGATGCGGAGCTGGTCTTCGTCTTCCTATCCAATCGCACCTACCCCACCCGCCTCAACAATCGGCTCAGCTCCGAGCGCTATCGCCCTCGCCTGCACCAGGCGGTCTACGACGCCCTGCCTTAGGTGATAGATTTTGCCTAAATTTGTAGCACAATTATAGCTTATCACAACATCTCTAGAGTGAAAATCATTTACTGCCTACAGGGGCTCAAGCGAACGGGCGGGATAGAGCGCGTGACCACTACGAAAGCCAACTACTGGACTGAGCAGGGGCACGAAGTGCATATCATCACGACCGATCAAGGCGACGCTCCACTAGCGTTCCAGCTCGACGAACGGGTACAGCACCACGACATCGGGATGGACTACGAGCAGGACAATCGTCTTGGTCGCTGGGAACGTATGCGTGCCCTGCGCGCCAAGCGCACCATTCACCGCGACCGCCTCAGCTCGCTCCTGTGCGCCATCCGTGCCGATATCGTCGTCTCCACCTTCTTCCAGGAGGCACCGATCCTCCCCACGATCCAGGACGGCAGTAAGAAAATCCTCGAGCTACACTCGTCGATGTACCGACGCGTCTTCATGTATCCCGCCTCAGCGCGCCTACTGCGCCTCTATGGCTATTACCGTATCTGGCAAGACAAACGCCTTGCCCGTCAGTACGACCGCTTCGTTGTACTCACACATGAGGACAGAGGTTACTGGGGCGAGATCCCTGGCATCGAGACGATCCCGAATCCCCTTCCCTTCACTACTGATACCCCCAGCGAATGCCTGTCACCCCGCGTGCTAGCAGTCGGTCGCTACGAGTACGAGAAGAACTTCTCCACCCTCATAGACCTCTGGGCAGGTATCGCCTCACGCCACCCCGAATGGACGCTAGAGATCCTCGGGGACGGCCCCCTACGCCCCCAGCTGGAGGCACAGGTACACACCCTCGGGCTCGAGGGGCGCGTGCTCCTCTCCCGCTTCGACACCGATGTGCAGGCGCACTATCGCAGTGCCTCAGCCATCACCCTACTCTCTGAGTACGAAGGCCTACCCATGGTGCTCCTCGAGGCTCAAGCTATGGGTCTCCCCATCGTCGCCTACACCTGCAAGACAGGACCGCGCGACATCGTCACCGACGCCTCTGACGGCTACCTCGTCCCCGCAGGCGACGCCTCAGCACTCGCAGAGCGCCTCGAGTACCTCATCACCAATCCAACCCAGCGTATTGCTTTCGGCAAGGCAGCCCAAGCCAGCGCACAGCGCTTCGCCCTGCCCACCATCATGCACCGCTGGACGACCCTGTTTCAGTCATTACTCCGATGAAGATTGTCTACTGCATCTATCAGCTCGGCGTGGGAGGAGGCGTAGAGCGCGTCCTCACCAGCAAAGTCAACTGGCTCGTCGAGCATGGGCATGAAGTTGAGATTGTTACCTGTGACTACGACGGTCGGCCCTCTACTTACGGCATAGACCCTAGGATAAAGGTCACCGACTTCGGGATTGATTATGCCGCGGATTTTCGCGTCCCCCTATGGAAACGGGGACTCAATACATGGAGCAAGATGCGCCGCCACAAGCGGCTTATGCGCGACTATCTCACTGTTTCACGCCCCGACATTGTAGTAACGACTCACCTCGTGGAAATGTCCTTCCTCCCCAGCCTGCGTGATGGAAGCAAGAAGGTGCTAGAGCTGCACGCCTCGGCTCTGATGTATCAGAAAGAAAAAAGCCCAAGTCCATATAGCCTCAGACAATTACTCGTCAAGCTTTATGAATGGCGTGACCGCTATAACCTCTCCCGATTCGATGCGGTAGGATGCCTAACAGAGGAGGATATGGAGCTACGTGGCAAACCTAGCAACCACCACGTGATTCCCAACCCCATGCCTTTCGAGCCTATCGGGCAGAGCAACCTCGACAACAAGGTCGTTCTCGCCATGGGGCGATTTGGTGTGCAAAAGGACTTTCCCGCCCTCATCGACATCTGGTCTAAAGTCGCTTCCCAGCACCCAGACTGGTGCCTACGTATCGTTGGTGATGGACCCGACCGCCAGGGGCTAGAGGCTCAAGCTGCCAGCCTAGGTCTCACCAGATGCGTTCATATACTCCCCTACACCTCAGATGTGCAGGCGCAGTATCTTTCTGCCGACGTCTATGCGATGACGTCACGGTTTGAGGGAATGCCGATGGCACTCATAGAAGCTATGAGCCTTGGAGTGCCTGTGGTCTCTTACTCTTGCCCCTGTGGCCCTCGCGACATCATCACTGATGGCGGAGATGGCTACCTTATCCCTCCTGGCGATCAAGTTGCCTTCGCACAGCGCCTCTCTCAGCTCATCTCAGACACGGATCTACGCCAGCGCATGGGACAAGCCGCCCTATCCAGCACCAAGCGCTACACCCTCGACTCGGTAATGCAGCAATGGACAGAGCTATTCACCAGCCTAGTAAAGCAATGACCATAGTGTATTGCATTGCCTCGACTTACAACTCTGGAGGCAAGGACCGAGTAATTTGCACGAAGGCCAATCACCTCGTGCAGCTTGGGCACAAGGTCACTATCATCACCACAGACCAAAAGGAGAGACCCTCGTTTTTCCCCCTAGACCCTCGGGTTCGTTGCATCGACCTTGGCATAAACTATGAGGACTACAACAGCCTTTCTTTTTGGGCACGCTACCGCAAGTCTAGAGAGCTTAAACTTAAACATCGAGGAGCGCTAATCAAAGCCCTCGAAGCAACTACACCCTCCATTGTCATTTCCACATTCGAAGAAGATGCCGAGATAGTGGCCGATCTGACAATTTCCTGTCCTAAAATCATGGAGCTACATTACTCAAAGGAGCGTCGCTTCAATGAGTACCCTAGGGCGCGGTGGTCTCTAGGGCGTCTACTGGATCATATCCGCACGTGGCGAGATGAGTGGGTCGTGCGCAAGTTTGATCACCTCGTAACTTTGACAGAGGTAGACCGAACGAAATGGACTACCGCCCGATCTTCCTCTACCATCCCCAACCCCCTACCGTTCGTCCCAACGTCTCAAAGTTCACCCCTCAACAAGCGGGTGATCGCTGTCGGCAGATATTCATCGGAGAAAGACTTTGCCTCTTTAATACATATCTGGTCAAAGATAGAACCCAAGCACCCTGAGTGGGAGCTTGAAATCGTGGGAGATGGCTACCTTCGAAAAAGCTTTGAGGATCTGATCTCCTCCCTGCACCTCAAGCGGGTACTGCTCAGCCACCCAACAGCGGACATCCAGAGCAAATATCTCAGCGCCTCCTGTCTAGCCATGACCTCTAGATATGAAGGGTTCGGCATGGTACTAATCGAAGCAATGGCACATGGTCTGCCTGTGATCGCCTACGACTGCCCCTACGGCCCAAGGGAGATTATTAGAGACAAACAGAGCGGCTTCTTGATCCCGCCCAACAATCGATCTCTATATCGAGAGAGTCTCGAGTTGCTCATGGACAACTCCGACCTTCGCACCTCTATGGGTATCGAGGCATTGCGTTCGTCCGAGCGATACTCAATGAATAGCGTCATGGAGCAATGGATCCAGCTATTCGAGTCTTTATATCAATCCAACACTAATTCGTGATGACAAACCAGCTCCCACTACTCTCCATCATTGTCCCAGTGTACAATGTAGAGGAGTATCTCCCTGCCTGCATAGACTCCGTGCTCGAACAGGAGTATACGAACTTCGAGCTTCTTTTGCTCAACGATGGCTCCACTGACCGCAGCCTAGAGATCTGTCGAGAGTATGAGCAAAGAGACTCTCGCATCTCGGTCTATACCCATCCGAATAAAGGACAGTCTGGAACCCGAAACAGAGGTCTCGACCTCGCCAAAGGAGAGTACATTGCATTCCTCGATAGTGATGACAGCATCGAGCCAGAGACCTATGCCTGTGCCATTAAGCTACTAGAGATCAAAGTAGATTGCGATCTTGCAGAGTTCCCATCCTTCTGCTACCACTCTGTCATGGGGACTTGGAAAAATCCCCTACACAGCTCTGACATACATGGTTCAGAGAACCTCTACAATGCTTGGCTATTTGAAAAGAAAATTGGCTGGACTTCGTGGTGCATGGTGTATCGCCGCTCGCTCTTCGACGGTGAACGATTCCGAGAAAAGATCTACTTCGAGGATAATCTAATGGTGGCACAGCTACTAAGGAAAGCTCGTGGCATATGCTTTAGTCCCGCTGGCGGATACCGCTTCTACGTCCGGTCAGCACAGAAGACAGAATGGACACCACGGCATCGTAGAGACCAAATGACTTCATGGTGTGCCTCTCTAGAAGTCCTGCAAGAAAGCTACCCCCTATACCGATCTGCTCGTATGGAGTTTGCTCGGCGCATTGCCAATAGCTACTATGCAGATACCCGAGAGCAGAAACTCCAAGATGAAACCACGGAGAAAGCTAAAGTAGCTCTCCATAGCCTTAGGCTTCTAGATATTTGGGGCAGGAATCGTCTTTCTCTCAAAGACAAGCTCAAGATCACCTATCTAGCTTTAACTCGGTAGATGCTGAAAACCATAGTAGTCTCCGCAGTCAATCTCCGCAAAGGAGGGACATTAACGATCCTGCGCCAATGCCTAGAAGCACTCTCGACAATGACGCAGGCGGGCAAATGCCGTGTCGTAGCACTTGTACATCGTCGAGAGCTTGCGGAGTATCCTGGAATAGAGTATATAGAGCTCCCCTGGGCAATCGAGGGATGGGGGAAGCGCCTCTGGTGCGAGTATGTCACAATGGGTAAGATCTCAGAGCAAATCGGAGATATCGATCTGTGGCTATCGCTACATGACACTACTCCTAGAGTCAAGGCTCGCAGACAGGCGGTCTACTGCCAGACCTCTTTCCCCTTCATGAAGTGGCGGTGGAGAGATTTCCTCTTTGATCCCAAGATTCCCCTCTTTGCGATGTTCACACGCTTTGCCTATCGCATCGGTATCCATCGCAATAGATACCTCATCGTCCAGCAGAATTGGCTTCGAGACGGCTTCGCAAAGATGTTCTCCCTCCCACTGGAGCGATTTATCGTCGCTCCCCCGAGTAGAGACACCACGATCCCCAGCTATACCTCCATTCCCCACGATGGTCTATATACGTTCTTCTATGCCTCTACACCCGATGCGCACAAGAACTTTGAGACCCTCTGCGAAGCCACCCGTCTGCTCGAAGATGCGGTAGGTGTCCGCAAATTCCGTACTATCATTACAGTCCGAGGCGACGAAAATAGATATGCCCAGTACCTTCACAGGCATTGGAGCCATGTCCATTCTCTTGAGTTCGCAGGGTTAATGGACAAGCCGACACTCTACGCACACTATGACCGCGCAGATTGTCTAGTATTCCCGTCTCGTATAGAGACCTGGGGATTACCTATCTCGGAATACATGCAAGTCAAGCAAAGGCAGGGCATGATGCTCCTCTCCGATCTCCCCTATGCCCATGAGACCTCGGCAGGAGCTGCGCATCTAGCCTTCTTTGACAATGACGACCCATCAGCTCTAGCCCAGAAGATGGCTGAGACCCTAGACAATGATTTAGCCTACACACTCGAGGGAAGCGTAGGCATTGAGCCCTCTCTCGAGCGTCCTGGTATTAGCTGGCAAGAGCTATTCGATAGGCTCCTTTCATAAATTTACCACACAGTATGTCCACCACCCGTACTGCCCATACCCTACGCAATGCCAGGGTTTCTCTTTTCTTTGCGATCGCATCCTTCGCAGTATCCTTCCTCTCACGTCGTTTTTTCATCGATGGTCTCGGTGTCGAGGTTATAGGCCTGCGCACGACAATAGGCGGCTTCCTTAGTATGCTCAGCCTTGCCGAGCTCGGTATCGGCACCTCGATTGGGGTAGCCCTCTACAAGCCCCTTTTTGACCAAAATCACACAGAGATCAACGAGATCATCTCTATGCAGGGGTGGCTATACCGCATCGTCGCCTCGATCGTAATGGTCGGAGCACTCGTCATGATGCTATTCTTCCCAAGGATCTTTGCCGATATGGAGTCTCCCCTTTGGTATGCCTATGCTCTCTTCGGCACATTCCTGCTATCCTCCATCCTTTCATATACGGTCAACTACAAGACGATCGTCCTCTCCGCCGACCAGAAAGGCTACAAAGTCTCAAGCATTATGTCAAGCGCTGGGCTCCTCAAGTCTTTCACTCAGATGCTTGTGCTCTACTACATCCCCGATCCCTTCATATACTGGATCAGCTTAGAGCTTGCCCTCTCGCTCGTCGGAGTATACGTCCTTGACTACATTACGCGCAGAGAATATCCATGGCTCAAGATCGAGATTAGTAAGGGTCGTACCTACCTGCGCAAGTATCCCCTTATCCTCAAGCGTACAGGGCAAATCTTTTTCCACAGCATAGCCTCCCTTGCGATCAGCTATACCACTCCGCTGGTGCTATTCTCCATATCTACCCTTGCGATGGTCGGAGGATATGACAACTACAAAAACTTGATCACCAATATCCGCACACTTGCCAACACCCCCTTCACCAATCTCGGGCCTGGTGTCGGCAACCTCATTGCCGAAGGGAATGACGATAAGACCTATGCGTTCTTTTGGGAGATGCACGCGCTCAAGTTCTTCATCGCGGGAATCTGTGGCTTCGGTATCTATCAGCTCGGAAGCCCCTTTATTGGGTTGTGGCTTGGCTCAGACATGATCCTTGGCACCTTCCCTGTACTGCTCATTGCTCTCGTCGCATACATAGACTTCTTCCGAGGCGCGACGGATGCCTACATTGTGAGCTATGGACTATTCAAAGACATCTGGGCTCCTATCGTCGAGGCAGCGCTCAATATCAGTATCTCGATCATCTGTGGCATCTTGATGGGTTGGGAGGGTGCACTCATTGGCTCTCTAGCCAGCCTGATCGTAATGGTAGTCATCTGGAAGCCCTACTTTCTTTTCTCTAATGGGTTTCAGCGCCCTGTCAAGGAGTACTGGATGGGAACCCTCAAGTTTCCCATCGTATCCTGGGCTATCATCATAGCAATGAGCGAGCTATGGAGTAGCTTCAACATTTCGATAGAGTCTTATGCACAGCTTGCCCTGTATGGTGGTGCTCTGACGGCGGTATACTCCATCATACTGTTTGCAATCTTCTATACGCTCTCCCAGGGATTCCGAGCGGTAAGCAAGCGACTTATGAATATAACCGTCAGCACCCTCCGACGAAAACAATCGTAGCCACTGTTTCGTCGCGAGACCTGCCTCCCTAGATTCGGGAGAAATAAAGTCCTGACACCCTCCGGCGGAGGGTGTCAGGACTTTATTTCTAGCGCATAGAGCGCAGGGCATTAGAGAAAAATGTGTACATTTGTCGAGGCTACGCTTTAGTATCGAGGCGGGAGCCGTGGACTAAGATTTATCTTTTCTCATCAAAATAGTTTTAGGTTATGACTTTCCTATCTCAAGACAAGCTGACGATCATCGGTGCCGGTGGCATGATCGGCTCGAACATGGCGCAGACTGCCGCTATGATGCGCCTCACTCCAAACATCTGCCTCTATGACCCCTTCCTGCAGGGGCTCGAAGGCGTAGCAGAAGAGATCCGCCACTGCGGATTCGAAGGGCTAAACCTCACCTTCACCGACTGCATCAAGGAGGCGCTCACCGATGCCAAGTTCATCGTCTCATCTGGCGGTGCGCCCCGCAAGGATGGTATGACCCGCGAAGACCTCCTCAAGGGCAACTGCGAGATCGCAGCACAGCTCGGTAAGGACATCAAGGCTTATGCTCCCGAGGCTAAGCACGTGGTGATCATCTTCAACCCCGCTGACATCACAGGTCTCGTGACCCTCATCCACTCTGGTCTCAAGCCTAGCCAGGTAACGACGCTCGCAGCTCTCGACTCTACACGTCTACAGAGCGAGCTGGCTAAGCACTTCGGCGTACGTCAGAGCGAAGTGCAGGGCGCACGCACCTACGGCGGACACGGTGAGTCAATGGCTGTATTCGCCAGCACGGCGACGATCGCTGGCAAGCCTCTGACGAGCCTCATCGGTACAGACGCCCTTCCCGCCGAGGAGTGGGAGGCTATGCGCAAGCGCGTAACGCAGGGCGGTGCGAACATCATCAAGCTCCGTGGTCGCTCATCCTTCCAGAGCCCTGCCTACGTCTCTATCGAGATGATCCGTGCAGCTATGGGCGGTGAGGCCTTCCGCTGGCCTGCTGGATGCTACGTGAACCTCCCAGGTCTCGAGCATGTAGTTATGGGCATGGAGACTGTCCTCGACAAGGATGGTGTACACTACAGCGCTCAGCTCCCTGGCACAGAGGCAGAGCAGGCAGAGCTTCGTGCTAGCTACGCACACCTCTCTAAGCTCCGCGACGAGGTAATCGCCATGGGCGTGATCCCCGCTGTGGCTGACTGGAAGACGGTAAACCCCAACCTCTAGTCCCTAGCTGACCAATCTATCTATCGGGGCAGTGATCTGTGGCAGGCATCGCACGAGCGACACCAGAGCCACGGACCACTGCCCTGACATTATCTCCGATCATCCACGAGAGCCAAGGCAGTCCATCGCCAATGCACTCCGCCCCAGCTCTCTCCTCTTATCCTCTCCTATGCGTCTCCTCACCCTCCTAGCCCTCTGCCTCACTATGTCGCTCCATGCTATGTCGCAGATCCGCCAGATGGTCATCATGTCCTACAACGTCGAGAACCTCATGGACACTCTCGACAATCCCGCCACGGCAGACGAAGACTTCACCCCCACTGGGCGCAATGCCTGGACCAGCCATCGCTACGCCGAGAAACTCGAGCGTATCGCCGAGGTTATCTCCCGTGCTGGAGGCACTCAGTGGCCTGCCCTCGTCGGTCTCGTCGAGGTAGAGAATGCCTCGACTCTAGACGACCTGCTAGAGCGCACGCCCCTAGGTGCCAAGGGCTACCGCTATATCATCACCGAAGGCAATGACCCACGTGGTATCGATGTCGCCCTCCTCTACCGCCCAGAGGTGATCGACCTCGTCCAGTGGGAGGCGAAAGAAATTCCCTTCACCGAAGCCGACAAGCGTAGCCGTCCCCTCCTGCTGGCGCAAATGCGCCTCTCCACAGGGCAGGAGCTAAATGTCGGTGTGGCACACTTCCCCTCACGCAGAGGTGGAGCGGACGAGACGGAGAGCTATCGCCGTGAGTCTGCCCGCGCACTGCGCTCTGCCTGCGACAGCCTCTTTGCCGAGGGCAAACGACACTTCGTGCTCATGGGCGACTTCAATGGCGAACCCGAAGAGGTCGCCACACGCGTCGATCTCGGCGCCTCGCTCGACTGGCCCCGAGATGGCAAGGGTAGCAAGTCAGACGCTCTACAGCTCTACAGCCTCCTACACCCCCGCAGAGTTAGCCCCGGCGCTCAGTATGGCACCTACCTATTCCGCGGTACATGGTCACAGCTCGACCATCTGATCATCTCTGGTAGCCTCCTCGAGAAAGGTAGCTCTCTGCGCTATGTCAATGACTCGGCAGAGGTCTACGCACCCGACTATCTCTCTAGAGAGACCGGCTCGGCAGGTCAGCGCGCTCCATGGCGCACCTATCGTGGTCCGCACTACGACGGGGGCTATAGCGACCATTACCCTGTCCTCCTACGCCTTGCCATAACGGACTAGAGGCATACGATACCCATTCGCATGCGCCATGCGCACTAGCGACAGGTTTTACTCCATCCCTGGGTTGCCGAGGCTTCCCGATTGATAAAGAATCGGCAAGCCTCGGCAACCCTTCTTTTGATCCACACACATCCTGCCCGTGTCTCCCATGGTGTAGCGACCCCATGAAGCCAAGAGATCTAATCGAAGCATCGAAGCCCTCTCCACCGCAAGGATGTAGCCACATGCGGATCAAGCAAAGAGGGCTAAGACAAGATCCCTTTTGTCCCTCCTAGGGCAAAACTTCTTCAGTTCACGTCGTGGTCTGTACAGATCACGTCGTGAATTATACAGACCACGTCGTGAATTGTACAGACCACGACGTGAACTGAAGAAATAGTCACCTAGTAGAGCAAGTTCGCAGACGGAGAAGGGAGGCATTGTATGCGCGAGGGGGAACGAGAAGAATAGCCTTAACGGGAGAGGGCAGAGCAAGGTGTATCGGAGCATTGTGAGCGCAGAGCATGCAAGCGCAAACCAGGGAGGAAGGCGAACCCGTCTAGAGGAAAGGCGGGGAAGTGTCTAGAAGGATGTATCTTTGCCCTAACATAGCCCACGAGCTACCTAGATGCAGGAAACGAATCACCGACAGACCGAGAGCCATCAGCTCACCGACACTGCTCCCGAGGCGCAGAGCGCAGAGCAAGAGCGCAGGGGACATAGCAGGCGTATTGCTATCAATACGCTCCTGCTGAGCGTGCGTCTCGTCATCTCGATGGTACTGACCTTCTACACCTCGCGCGTCGTCTATCAGACGCTGGGCGTGGAGGACTTCGGCATCCTAAACCTCATCTCTAGCCTCACCTCTGCTTTCGTTTTCTTCGGCTCGTCTCTCTCCAACGCCACCCAGCGTTACCTATCCTATTACCTCGGGCGCGGGGACGTGGCAGGGACGAAGCGTACCTTCGAGCTCAACCTCATCATCTACCTTGCCCTCGGCACAGGTGCGTTACTCCTCGGCGAAGGCATAGGTTATTACCTCCTACATTATCACCTCAATATCCCTGCGGATCGCCTGGAAGCGACCATATGGATCTACCATATCTTCCTCATCTCGGCTGTCGTCCAGCTCATCACGACGATCTACGAGAGCGTCCTGATCGCTCGGGAGAATATGCGCATCTATGCCTGGATGGGGATGCTAGAGGCAGGGCTGAAGCTCTGCATTGCCCTCTCGCTCGCCCTCATCCCCTGGGATCACCTCGTCACCTACTCCCTGCTACTTGCTGGCGCAGTGATCGCCGTGCGCCTCATCCCCGCCGTGCTATGCCGAAGGTTCTATGCCGAGTGCCGAGACATCCGCTGGCGATGGGATGGTACGATGGGCAGAGAGCTGGTCGGATTCATGGGGTGGAATGGTGTCGGCACTGCCGTCTGGGCAGTGTGTAATCAAGGAACAGACGTACTGATCAACATCTTCCTCGGTCCCGTGCTGAACGCTGCCCGAGGTATTGCCGCCCAGGTGAGTAGCGTCGTGGGGGGATTCTCCCTAAGCTTCTTCTCGGCAGCACGCTCACGCATCACGATGAGCTATGCCGCAGGCGATCGGGAGTATTTTGCTCGGCTACTCTATAGTAGCTCGCGATATGGCTACTTCATCGTGTGGGCGCTGATGGCACCGCTCCTCTATCGCCTAGGGGATGTCCTGGCGCTCTGGCTCGGCACCGTGCCAGAGGAGACGACACCCATCGTGCTGTGGGTGCTTGCCTATACGCTCGTACAGGCACTCATTCAGCCCCTGTGGCTAGGCGTACAGGCGACAGGCACTCTACGCCCCTATATCGTGCAGAGTAGCATAGCCATGCTCTCTGCTATGCCTGTCATCTATCTCGGGCTAGAGGGCGGTCTCGGGGCTGTATTTGCCTTCCAGATCCTAACCCTTAGTCGTATCGCTCAGCTTGGAGTCACCATCCGCTCGCTTGGACAACTGACGCCATTTCCCGCCCTGCCTTATCTGCGCCGTGTCATCGTGCCGTGCGTGGCTGTCTCTGTCAGCTCTACCCTCGTGCTGTACTTCGTCGATATCTGGATAGCACGCACACTCTGGGGGCTATTCCTCGTCTCGGGGATAAGCCTCGCAGTAGCAGGCCTTGCGACATGGATACTCGGCACTGAGCCGTCAGAGCGTGCCTTCGCCCTCGGGATGCTCCGCGCTCGGCTCGGACGCAGGGACGACAGCGCAGAGACACCTAAGCCATAGACCCTATTACATCTCACCATCCCTAGAATATGATCCCTAAGATTATCCACTATTGCTGGTTCGGGCCCAGTCCTCTGCCTCCCCTAGCAGAGCGATGTATCGCCTCCTGGCGTCGCTATATGCCCGAGTACGAACTGCGTATCTGGACGGAAGAGACTTTCGATGTCGAGAGTATTCCCTTCACCCGTGATGCCTACCGCTATGGCAAGTACGCCTTCGTCAGCGACTATGCGCGCATCTGGGCATTGCATAAGTTCGGAGGGGTATATCTCGATACCGATGTGGAGCTCCTGCGTTCGCTAGATCCTATCTGCGCTGAGGGGGCATGGATGGGACGTGAGCAAGGACCACCCGAGACGCCAGACGTATGTCCTGTAGCCATAGGACTAGGCTTCGCCATGCCTGCGGGACACCCGATGCTCGCACGCCTCGTCGAGCAATACGCTTCGCTCACCTTCCCCGACCCGCAGGATAAGGCTAGTGTGATCACCGTGGTCAAGGTCGTCACGGACGTGCTTACCCAGCACGGGCTAACACTCAGCAACGAACTACAGCAGATCGGAGACATCCGTATCTACCCCTGGCAATACTTCTCCCCGCGCAACTACTTCACGGGGCGCACGACCATCACCGACGAGACCTACAGCATTCATCACTACGATGCCTCGTGGATGTCCCCGAGCCAGAAGCTCAAGGACAGGCTCGTCGCCCTGCTTGGTCCCCTCGGGCACGCCCTCATCGCCCTCAAACGAAGACTGCGGAGCTAAACGACCTCCCCCAATACAAACCACTCGCCCCAGCACTACGATCGTAGTGCTGGGGCGAGTGATTGTATGATTATATCCCTCCTCTCCTAATGGCGGAGAAGCCCCTTAATCTCGCTCAGCTTGTTGAGGGCTTCGAGCGGGGTGAGGGTATTGATGTCTACCTTGAGGAGCTTGTCGCGGATCTGCGAGAGGACAGGGTCGTCTAGCTGGAAGAAGCTCATCTGCACGCCTGTGAGTGAGTCAGAGCTTTCGGCAGAGGGCTTAGCCTTAGTACGAGACTTGGTCACAGGGCGTGCGCCTACAGACTCGGCTAGCGCTTCGACATCGCCGCTCTCATGCTGACGCTCCAGCTGAGTAAGGATATCGGTAGCTCTGGAGACAATGCTTGCGGGCATACCGCCGAGCTTGGCGACTTGGATACCGAAGCTGTGTTCGCTGCCCCCAGGGACGAGCCTACGCAGGAACAGCATCTTGCCATTGACCTCCTGAGCAGAGACGTTGAAGTTGTGCACGCGTGCTAGTCGCCCCTCTAGATCGTTGAGCTCGTGGTAGTGGGTGGCAAAGAGGGTCTTGGGTCTGCCCTGCGCATTGTCGTGTAGGTACTCGACGATACTCCAGGCGATGGAGATGCCGTCATAGGTGCTGGTACCACGTCCTAGTTCGTCGAAGAGGATGAGACTCCTAGGGGTAAAATTGTTGAGGATACTCGAGGCTTCCTGCATTTCGACCATGAAGGTCGATTCACCACGAGAGATATTATCCGAAGCCCCTACACGGGTGAAGATGCTATCGACGATCCCGATGCGTGCGCTGTCGGCAGGCACATAGCTACCGATCTGTGCCAGCAGAGTAATGAGGGCTGTCTGACGTAGCAGGGCACTCTTACCACTCATATTCGGCCCCGTGATGATCATGATCTGCTGGGTGTCGGGATCCAGCTCTACGTCGTTCGGTACGTAGACCTCGCCGAGTGGGAGCATGCGTTCGATGACAGGATGACGGCCTGCGGTGATAGAGAGCGTACGTGTCTCTAGCACCTCGGGACGCGTGTAGCCATAGCGACGTGCCACCTCAGAGAGCGAGGTGAGGCAGTCGAGGCGCGCCACGAGACGCCCTGTAGTCTGAATGGTCTGAATATACTGAGCTAGATGCTCCACGAGAGCGAAGAAGATACGGCTCTCGATGATGGCAATGCGGTCTTCGGCTCCGAGGATCTTCTCCTCGTACTCCTTCAGCTCCGCGGTGATATACCGCTCGGCATTGACCAGGGTTTGCTTGCGGATCCAGTCCTCGGGAACGCGTTCGCGGTGGGTATTGCGCACCTCGATATAGTAGCCGAAAACGTTGTTGAAGGCAATCTTGAGCGAAGGAATGCCCGTGCGCTCGCTCTCGCGCTTGCAGATGACATCCAGATAGTCCTTGCCCGAACCCGAGAGCATACGTAGCTCGTCCAGCTCAGCATCGACACCCGAGGCTATGACCGCTCCACGCCCGAGACTAAGGGGAGCATCTGCCACGAGCGTCCGCCCGATATGCTCGCATAGCTCTGCGCAGGCATCCAGCCCCTCACCGAGATGTACGAGGGCTGGCAGTTCGCTAGAGATCAATCGCTCACGAGCCTCACCCACATGAATCAGGGACTGGCGTAGCTGATTGACCTCTCGGGGACCAATACGCCCGACGGCAGCCTTGGCAGATAGACGCTCCAGGTCGCCGATCATCGCTAAGCTGTCGGAGATGTCCGCACGGAGCTGAGGTGTATTGTAGAGATCTGTCGTGACGCGCTGACGCTCCTCGATGGCTCCTATGTCCACGAGGGGGAAAGCAAGCCACTGGCGAAGCTGTCGCCCTCCCATCGGGGTGCGCGTAAGGTCGAGGATATCGAGGAGGCTACGCCCTTCGCCAGCGTTGAGCGGGGCGATAATCTCTAGACTGCGCAGGGTGAAGGAGTCGAGACGCATATAGCCCGTGCGGTCGATACAGCGCAGACCCGTGATATGCCCTAGGCGTGTATGGCTCGTCATCTCCATATAGCTTAGGATAGCACCCGCTGCCGAGAGGGCAGAGGTCAGATGCTCGAGGCCAAAGCCCTTGAGGCTCTGCACGCCGAAGTGCGCACGCAGACGCTCCTTATTCCCCTCTAGGGCAAACGCCCAGTCGTCCAGATCGTACACGAAGCCCCTATAGCCCAGGCGACGCTCCAGGGCATGACGTTGGCGACGCTCGAGCAGAAGCTCCTTCGGCTGGTAACTCTCCAGCAGTTTCTCTACGTGATCTAGGTTCCCTTCACTGCATAGGTATTCACCCGTGGAGATATCCAGGAGTGCCAGACCACCTGTATCGCGCCCTAGGTCGGCGTGTACGGCAGCGAGATAGTTATTCTCCTTGGTACGCAGGACGCTGTCGCCCATGACGACTCCAGGAGTGACGATCTCGGTAATACCTCGCTTGACGAGCTTCTTGGTCTGCTTGGGATCCTCGAGCTGATCACAGATGGCAACACGTCTACCAGCCCGCACGAGCTTGGGCAGGTAATTGTCTAAGGCATGGTGAGGGAAGCCTGCCAGCTCTACGAAGGACGCCGATCCGTTACCACGTCGTGTGAGCGTAATGCCCAGTATCTCCGCCGTAGCGACCGCATCCTCTGCGAATGTCTCATAAAAGTCCCCACACCTAAAGAGCAATATCGCATCAGGGTGCTGATCCTTGATGCGATAGTATTGCTGCATGAGCGGGGTCTCGGCTACACCTTTTTTCGCCATAGTCGTGTTGTCTGGTGTTGGGGGAAGAGTTTAGTTCTTGGGGAGAACGTCCTTGAGTAGGTTGTCGAAGTACTCACCGCGGGTGATGACACCATCCTGTACGGCTACGACCTCCACGACACCGCTCGCAGCAAGCGTACCGTCCTCCATAATGATATCCTGCTCGAAGACGAGCTTGGGCGCCTTCATATGACAGCGCAGAGCCGAACGAAAGCGATTGCCACTGCGTAGAGCCTTACGGTAGGTGATGGTCACCTTATAGACAAAAGCGTCCAGCCCCTGATCGTGCATATCACCGAAGTTAGCACCTAGGGATTCCCAAAACTCGTGCCGCGTGTGCTCCATATACCGCTGATAATTGGAGTTATTAACCACGCCTTGCAGATCGCATTCATAGTCCCTGACCTTCATGTCGAGGGAGAACATGTAGTCCTTCTTGCTCATCTTAATATCTGAAGTATAATCTTATTGTATAGTCACAAAGGTACGCATTTCCGCCCACACAGCCCTGTGTCACACGACTCATCGCCCAGGCAAGGCATGCAGACCTCTACGGGGGAGTTCTTTCGTCCTACGCTACGGGGGAGATCTACCTAGAGTTTTCCCGAAAAGCTCCCACGAATTTCCCGAAAGCTCCTTTGGCTTTTCTTCTAGACATCCGACCATAGATATAAATATAGTACTATACTTATACGAGTAAAGAACTATGCGCATACGAATACAGTACTATATTCGTATGAGTAAAGTACTATATTTATAATACTCGCTAGGCATTCTAGGAATAAACTCCCTATGTATTAGGAAATTTGATGGATGATCTGGGGAAAAGAGGTGGATACCCTTGGCAGAAAGGGAGCAGAGCGCAGAATACAACTTATGCCAAAGCTTCATGCGGCGCTCCTGTGATCAGAGACACGAAGGGGCTGGATTACGGAGGATCTTATTACCTTTGCGCCCAGAGAGCCTTGCAGACTGGGTGTGCGACCTTTACTTTACCTTCGCGCAGACCGAGACCCGAGGACTATACATTGTACTACAATGCGACTAAACCAGACTATCATCATCGGGACTGCCTTCGGTAGCCCCCTACATCCGCCACCACTGAGCGAGACCCCTAGACATCGTCCCCGATATCATGGGGCGAAGGCTGTATTTTATCCTATCGACTCATCCCAATTTACCTAATCAGATGCAATTTATCATCAGTATTTTCGTGGCATTCTTTGCCCTAAGACTCGTATCACTCTCCATCTCTATTCGCAACGAAAAGCGCATCCTGCGCAAAGGTGCCGTACAGTACGGCAAGACCAATTCGCTCCTGCTCACGCTCGCGCACATCGCCTACTATGGCGCGGCACTCTATGAGGCATACGCCCGAGGCACGGAGCTAGACGGTATATCTACCCTCGGCATCGTAGTCATGGCTTTCGCCTACGCCATGCTTTTCTATGTGATCTATCTCCTGCACGACCTCTGGACGGTCAAGCTCTATATCCTCCCAGAGCATCGTGTCGAGCGCAGTTTCCTATTCCGTACGGTGCGTCACCCCAACTATTTTCTCAACATCGTCCCCGAGCTTATCGGCCTAGCACTGCTCTGCCATGCCTGGTACACGCTCATGATCGGGCTACCGCTCTACGGATGTCTGCTCCTCGTGCGTATTCGCCAGGAAGAGCAAGCCATGCAGGGACTACTCCCCTAGTACTTGCCTCGCTCTGGTGGACATAAACGAAGGCTGTCTGGCTGACCTCCCTCTCGGAGTGTCGCGCCAGACAGCCTTCGTCGTATGAAGTAGGTAGACGGGCTATTGCTTGCGAGAGAAGAAACGCCCTAGTTCACCGATCCACAGCACAGCACTCGTCGAGACGATGATCAGAAGCCAATCAAGCCCCGAGAGACCAACCACGCGAAACATATCCCCGCCGAAGGTCGTAATGCCCACCTGCCCCAGCAGGATTACCAAGGCAATGAAGAGGAAGTTGCGACTCGTAGCTAGACCAGAGAGGGCTGAGGAGAAGGAACGATAGGCCTTGGCATTGAACATATTCCAGAACTGAAGGAAAACGAAGATGCTGAAGAAGAGCGACAGCTCATAGCGACTGAAACCTCCATCTGAGAAATGCGTGAGACTACCAGCGAAGTCCACAAGGCTGAACTGGGTGAGCGAGGTCAGATCTACATTCTTGAAATACTGCATGATGGCAAAGAGCAAGACCACGAAGAAAATCCCAAGCCCGAAGATATGCTTTGCCATATCCGGAGCCACGATATTGTCCGTCTGACTGCGAGGCTTATCCTGCATGACGCGCTTGCTCGGCGGAAGAGATGCCAGCGCAAGCGCTGCGAAAGTATCCATGATCAGATTCACCCATAGCATCTGCGTCACCGTAAGCGGACTATCTGCCCCGAGAAACGACCCGATGAGGACAATGATACACGCCGCGACATTGATCGTCATCTGGAAGAGAATGAAGCGCTGAATATTTAGATACAGCGAGCGCCCCCACATCACCGCCTGCGTAATGCTAGCGAAAGAGTTGTCTAGGATCGTGATGTCGCTAGCTTCCTTTGCCACCGAAGTACCATCCCCCATCGAGAGCCCCACTTGGGCACGATTGAGTGCGGGAGCATCATTGGTACCGTCACCAGTGACAGCCACGACCTCGCCCTGCTCCTGCAGGAGGCGCACGAGACGCTCCTTATCCATCGGGCGCGCACGGCTCATAATGCGAATATCCTGCACGCGTCCCTTGAGTTCTTCGTCGCTCAAGGCGGCAAACTCTACCCCTGTGATGAGATTGCGCTCTGTGCAGGTGTCATCCCACAGCCCGATCTGGCGACCTATCTCCTTGGCTGTGCCAGGTGTATCACCCGTGACGATCTTGACCTGGATGCCTGCCGACATACAGCTCCGTATGGCATCGGGGACTTCGGGACGAATGGGGTCACTAATGCCCACTACCCCGATGAATGTCAGCCCATCCACGGCAAGACGTCCACCAGCGAAAACCTCGTCCGTATCTACCTCACGATAGGCAAAGCCAATGGTACGCATTGCCTTGCTCTGATACTCGACCAGCTTCGCTTCATAGTCTGCACGGCGCGCTGGATCTATCGCACAGCTCTGCATCACGATCTCGGGCGCACCCTTGACTAGAAGCACGCGCTTCCCTCCGTGCTCGATGAGCGTAGCCATGTACTTGCGCTCGGTAGAGAAGGTCAGTTGGCTCACCACGTCTATTGCTTCACGGCGCGCCTGATAGTCCTGCCCCTCGTCACGGAGCCATAGCAGGAGCGCACCCTCGGTAGGATTGCCGATAGCCTGTGGCTTCGTAGGGTCAGAGAGGTCAAGGTGTGCGGTAGAGTTGAGCGCCATCGAGGTATAGAGAAGGTCTGTGCCTCGGTATTCGTCCTCGAAGTAAGTGTCGGCGATCGTCATGCGGTTCTGCGTCAGCGTACCAGTCTTGTCTGTACAGATGACCGTCGCGGCGCCCATTGTCTCGCAGGCATGCATCTTACGCACGAGATTATTGGTCTTCATCATGCTGCGCATACTGTAGGCGAGACTCAGCGTGACGCTCATCGGTAGCCCCTCTGGGACGGCGACTACGATCACCGTGACGGCGATCATCACCTTCTGCAGGAAGAATGTCAGTGCATGCGCCAAGTCAAAGTCCACAAATCGCCCCTCTAGAGCGTAGACAATGACCGAACCGATCAGCACTAGCGCTGCTACGGCATAGCTCGCCTTGGTAATGACACCTGCGAGGCTGTCGAGTTGACGATTGAGCGGGGTCTTGACGCTGGCATCTATCTGCGCACCCTCGAATACTCGTCCATACTCCGTAGCATCGCCGACCTTATCCACGCGGTACACGCAGTGTCCATCGACGATCATCGTGCCACGACAGAGGTAATTAGTCGGGTAGGTAGCCTCCTCATCCCAGTCCCTTTCGTCCATGGACTTGGTCACAATAGGCTCTCCCGTCAGCGAAGACTCGTCTACCTGGAGCGAAAGGCTCTCTAGGAGCGTCCCGTCGGCAGGGATCTCTTCGCCTGCTTCTAGCCCGATCACATCGCCCACGACGAGATCTGCCTTGAGGATCTGCCTAAGCTGACCATCACGATAGACCTTGTAGAGGATGTCATCATTGACCTTATTGAGGATCTCAAACTCTCGTTCGCTCTGTAGCTCGAAGTAAAAAGCCACTCCTGTGGCAAGCAATACCGCCAGCAGTACGCCAACAGGCTCGAGGAAGACCTGCACTCCGTACCCGAGCGCCATATATTCGTAGACGGCGACACCCAGCGAAAGCACCATCGCCACGAGCAAAATGAGGATAATCGGATCCTCAAACTTCTCGACGAACTTGCTCCACAGCGATTCGCGCTCGGGAGGTGTCAGCACATTGGATCCATTAACCTCTCGGCTACGCTTGACCTCTGCGGTCGTGAGTCCTATGTGATGTAATGTGCGGGTCTTGTGATGCGTCCCGTGTGACTCTTTAGAAGCACTCATTGCTCTTAAACTTAACTTACAATTAAATAGTTATCTCCCTCGACCACTCCAACGAAATTGACGCGTGCGGGGGACTACAAAGATACACATTCCTTTGCTTTCCCTATTCCGAAGTCTAGCTTTGCCCCGAGGTGTCCTCCTTTCCCCTCATCAGGCAGAGCATCTCTCCCTCATCCTACCGAGGAAGCATTCATTTCATCCGTCCGCGAAGACTCTAGAGTACAGACTTGATCACTCGCGGTGGATGATTCCTCTTACTTTCGTATTGCAGTCCAAGTATCATACGGCACTATTCCCTGTGCCACGACATCAAGACAAATCAAATGACAAACGATAAGACCTACATCGTCCTGCTGCGGGGCGTGATGCCTAGTGGCAAAAACAGCATCAAGATGGCTCGCCTGCGTGAGATCATCGAGGGCGCGGGCTTCCGAGAAGTAAAGACCTACATCCAGAGTGGTAACGTCATCCTGCGATCAGAGCGAGAGGCAAGCGAAGTTAGCCACACGATCGCCACAGCCATCCGCACGCAGACCGAAGCCGACTTACCGATCATCGTCAAGACACCCGACGAGATCTCACAGGTGCTGACAGAGAATCCATTCGGCGAGGGATATCTACCCGAACGGGTCTTCTACACCTTGACGAATGACGCTCTCGACACCGACAAAGCAACTGCCCTTGCCCGCGAAGACTTCGGTGACGGCACCCTCGCCATCGGTCAGAATGCGCTCTACATGTACATCCCTAGCGATGCTTCGCGCTCTCGTCTGAGCAATGTCTTCCTAGAGAAGAAGCTCGCCCTCACACTCACCACCCGCAATGGTAATACCCTGCGCAAGCTCCTAGAGCTCTCCGCTATCCATACGAAGTAAGTCCCTACCCTATTCTCCTGCTCTGCCACGCCCAGCCGTAACGCACTCCAGCGCATTCGGTGCGCTAGAGGGACAATGCGTATCTTTGTCTAGGTTATCACGATAGATTATGACGAAGGACGAGATACGGCAGATATTGCCCACGATACCCGAATTCCCAGGGTGCTACAAGTATCTAGACGAGGGCGACAAGATCATCTACGTCGGCAAGGCCAAGAACCTCCGCCGACGCGTATCTAGTTACTTCAATAAGGATGTACACAATGCCAAGACCCGCTTGCTCGTACGCCAGATTCGGCGCATCGAGTACGTCGTCGTAGAGACTGAATATGATGCCCTACTCCTAGAGAATGCCCTCATCAAAGAGCATCAGCCTAAGTACAACATCCTGCTCAAGGACGGCAAGACTTATCCCGAGATCATCATTCGCAATGAGCCTTTCCCCCGTATCTCTGTCATGCGCCGTGCGCCCCGCGATGGTTCGCTCCGCTTCGGTCCCTACCCTAGCCCACAGATGGCGCACGCCACGCTGGATATGATCCGTGACATCTTCCCCATCCGTACCTGCGCCCTCGATCTACACGCCCACCATATCCGTAGCGGACGGTACAAAGAGTGCCTCCAGTACCACATCAAGCGGTGCAAAGCCCCATGCGTCTCCCGCCAGACCGAGGACGACTACAACAGCAACGTCCGTGAGATCATCTCCCTACTCCGGGGCGATCTCTCTGCCGTCATAGACCTCTATCGCGAGGAGATGATGCATTTGGCAGACGAACTGCGGTTCGAGGAGGCACAGATCTACAAGGATCGCCTCACTCAGCTGGAGCAATATCGGGTCAAGCATACCGTCGCTCCTCATCACATCCACAATGTCGATGTCTTCAGCTACGAACGAGACGAGGCAAGTATCTATGTCAATTACCTCCACATCTCGCAGGGGATGGTCAATAAAGCACAGACAGTCGAGTACCGCGCTCAAGCAGACGAGACCGACGAAGAGCTACTTGCCTCCATCATCATCGAGCTACGCCGACGATTCGAGAGCCGTGCGCGGGAGATTATCCTACCCTTCGAGCCCGAATGGTCGATCCCTGGGGCGAACTTCACCATTCCTCAGCGTGGAGACAAGAAGCAACTCCTAGAGCTTAGTCAGCGCAATGCCCGCCAGTACCGTGTGGATAAGTACAAGCAGAGCGAACGCCTCAACCCCGATCAGCGCATGATGCAGACGCTCGGAGAGCTGCGTGACCTCCTTGGGCTAAGCAAATTGCCCCTACATATAGAGTGCTTCGACAACTCCAGCCTACAAGGCTCTGACCCCGTCAGTGTCTGCATCGTCTTCCGCAGGGCTACCCCGAGCAAAAAGGACTACCGCAAGTACCACATCCGCTCTGTCGTAGGCAATGACGACTATGCTACGATGCGAGAAGTCGTCACACGTCGCTATACACGTCTCAGGGACGAAGGCGCTCCCCTACCTGATCTCATCATAGCGGACGGGGGCGTGGGGCAAATGTCTAGTATACGTGAGGCACTCATAGCCATCGGGCTAGATATTCCCATCGCTGGACTTGCCAAGGATGACCGCCACCAGACACGCGAACTCCTATTCGGTGTCGAAGCTCGATCCATCCCCCTACGCCACGATGGCGTAACGTTTCGCCTGCTGGAGCATATTCAGAGCGAAGTACACCGCTTTGCCATCGGTTTCCATCGGGACATTCGTAGCCGTAGCCAGATCTCTTCCCGCCTAGACTACATCAAGGGAATTGGTCCCAAGACCAAGGATCAGCTCCTATCAGCCTTCAAGAGCGTCCGTCGTCTCACTGAAGCCACCGAAAGCGAACTAGCCTCTGTCGTCGGCACAGCCCGCGCTGCCCTTATTTATAAGGCACTCCACACGGACGAATAGTCTAATTTCCCCTAGAGTATTTCTGTCATACGGGACAATCTCCATACGTAGAGATAACTCCCCACTCTATTGTGGCGCGTATCTATATCATTGATTTACAACGCTGAAATAACCCGCGAAAAATGATAGAACTTTTTGCCCAAAAACATCGATGTTTTTCCCGAAAAAGGTCGATGTTTTTGGGCAAAATCATCCATCATTTTCGGAAAAAACATCCACCGTTTTTTCCAACATCATAGGACTACCCTCCCGAAGCCATTTTTCTTCCCTTTGAGAGAGCTGATCCTTTACCTCCCATCACCCTTAGATCTACCCCGAAGATACCACAGCAAATCCCCTCGGAATAGATCATTCGGCGAATATCTATCCCGAGGGGCTAAGTGCTTTATGGACTTAGGCACACCTCGCGTACCTACTGCCTCGTACTATTTGCTGATATAGGTCGTGCGTCCCGTGGAGCGATTGGTTGCGCTCATCACAGGTTTGTGCTCATTGGTAAGGAAGAAGATGCAGGTTTTCTTTCCCTTCGTACGGAAATAGCCCGTGTATCCGAAGAGCCCACCAGAGCCAAAGAGCCGAAGATACTCCATAGGCTCGATGAGATCATCGTAATTGATTTCATACTTGTCGCGGGTATAGTGGATGGTCTTCATTAGGATGCGCAGGTGTAGTCCCGCTTCGTCCCGATAGTAATACAACGGCGCGAATAATAACGCTCCTACGAAAATCACGAGCATAAATACCGCGGCAATCAGGGCAACCGCATCAAATTCTGAGAAGCTTTCTGAGGTATTCTGGATTCATCGCCGCCTTAAACATTCTCTTCTTCACAGAGTGCTTGTCTTTCTGAGCCTTAACGATCCCCAAGGCCAGCTTCCTTAAGACATTTAG